>CAXTRL010000050.1:0-15213 GCA_964246575.1 uncultured Armatimonadales bacterium | reverse complement strand
CGGCTGGGGATGAAGATACTGATCTCCGGCGGCGGCAAGTGCAACCTGACCCATGACGGGCCGATGGAGGATGTGCGGGCGCAGTTCCGGCCCAATGAAGCCCGGTTCCTGAAGCCGTCGTTTTACAAGTCCACCAACGAAGATTTTCTCAAAATACTGCATGACCGGGGCATGGAAACGTATGTCCGGCCCGATGGGCGGGTGTTTCCCGTGGAACCAGCGAACGCCAAAAGCGTGGTCTCGCTGCTGACACGGTATGTGGAAGAAGCGGGCGTCTGTGTTCGGTACAACGCGTCGGTCTCGGATCTAGTCGCGGAAGACGGGCGCATCACCGGCGTTCAAATCGGTGGCGAGACGCTGGCGGCGTCGCGGGTGATTGTGTGTACGGGCGGGTCGTCGTACCCGGCGACGGGAACCACGGGCGACGGCTGGCGCTGGCTGTCGGCGCTTGGTCACTCGCTGGTACCGCTCCGGGCAGCACTGGCCCCGATGTACCTCCAAGACGCCGAAGCAAACTGGTCCGGGGTCGCCTTGCGGGACACGACGCTGCGGGCGCGGGCAGGGTCGGGCGGCAAAGAGTTCGCCCGCTGGTCCGGCGATCTATTGTTTACGCACAAAGGCGTGTCGGGGCCGACGGCGCTGGCCGTGTCCCGCGATGTCGCCGAGCGCGAGGCCACGCCGAGCGCACTGGAAGCGGACCTTGCGCCCCAAGTCACCTGGGAAGAATTGTCGGCGGACTTGCGGCGTCAGGCCCAGGAAAATCCGCGCAAGACGGTAGCAACACTCGCCGCGCCGTTCGTGCCGTCGCGCCTTCTGGAACCGCTGCTGTCGGCGGCGGGCATTCCCGGTGACACGCGCGGGGCATACCTCAAAGCCAAAGCCTTGAATAAGCTAGTATCTACTATTAAAGGCTGGCCGCTCGGCTCGGTGCGCCATGTTCCCTTAGAGCGCGGCGAAGTGGTTGCGGGCGGCGTTGCTTTAGACGAAGTAGACCCGCAGACAATGCAGTCCAAGCTTGTTCGCGGCCTGTTCCTGTGCGGCGAAGTGCTGGACATCGCAGGCCCGGTCGGCGGCTACAACTTGCAGGCCGCCTGGAGCACCGGATGGGTGGCCGGCGAATCGGCGGCCCTGGTAGCTTAGGGTATTCTGTGCGTTAATCAAACACGATAAGAGGCGGCGGCAAGAGCAGTTTGGCCGCACCACAGGTAGTGAAATATTCGTGCGTCGCCTGTCGTGTTTCACTGCCGGGGTTGTAGGGCGGGAATAAGTCTGTGTCAGTCGTGAGCGGTGCAGGCATATCACAGCCTAACTTCGCCATCAGCGCGACAACCCACTGCCGTTCTTCATCATTGGGGAACACAATTGTCTGCAAGTGCGCGAAGTCCAAACCGTAATGCACCAACACTTCCAGGCTTGGGTATCGGTGGGTCTCATCATGGACACGTAGCAGCTCGGTCTTTTCGGCGGCGTCCGTCACGGGAACATAAGCCGCTTTGGAATGCCAGGCTTTCGTGTTGTACGGCAGCAGGGCGACTTCAGGCAGCGCTAACACAGCGGCGCGGTCAAAGACAAGAAGCGCATGAGGATAGCCCCGCGCCAACTTGTCTTTAAGAAGCGGCGTGTCCGGGCGCAGGGACAGATGCACCCAATCCGTCAGCCCCAGCATGGTATCCCGACGCACGGCGGTGGAGCGCGGCTTGATCCCCTGCCCTGCCGTGACGCTTTTGGCGTACAGCGCTCCGCTTACGATGATGTGCGGCAGGTAATGCAGCGGCGTCGCGTGGTAAAGATGCAAGAGTCCCCCCAGCCCCCAATAATGGGGGAGCCAGAGTAAGAAAAGAAACCCGTAGGGGCGCTGCTTGCTGCGCCCTTCTCTGTTGTCCGTACTGCTCCCCCATTATTGGGGGCTGGGGGGACTCCTACCAACCGCCGGTCTTGACGCGCTCCGGCAACGGGTGTGCTTCCAAGTATTCGTCGTAGGTGCCACGGAAGTCGAGCAGGCCGTCTTCGGTCATGGACCAGATACGGGTTGCCATTTCAGAGATGAGGTCGCGGTCGTGGGAGACGACAAACGCGGTTCCGGCGAACTGGGACAAGCCTTCGGCGAGTGCGGAGACGGCTTCCAAATCCAAATGGTTTGTCGGTTCGTCGAAGATCAAGACCGGGTGGCGCTGAAGCATCAGCTTTGCCATCAAAAGACGCGCGGCCTCGCCGCCGGACAGGGCTTCGGTCTGCTTCAAGCTTTCGTCGCCTTTGAACAGCATCTGCCCCAAAAGACCGCGCACGTACTGCTGGCCCTGGGCTTCCTCGTCAAAGCTCGTAATCCAGTCTAAAGCGGGAATGCCGGATGGGATTTCAGCGCGGTAGTCCTGAGAATAGTAGCCCCAGGTCATGCCACCGCCCCATTTAATGGTGCCGCTGTCGGGCGTCAGATCGTCCACCAGGCAGCGAATGAGCGTCGTTTTGCCGATGCCGTTCGAGCCGATAATGGCGATCTTCTCGCCCCGCGTGACTTCTAAATTTAGATCGCATAGGACGCGCTGGGGGCCGAACGATTTGGACAGATTAGCGACTGTCACGACTTCGCGGCCCGAAGGCTTTTTCTGGTCAAAGCGGATAAACGGGCGCTGGATATTGGACTTCTTCATCTCGGTCGGAGCCAGCCGGGTCATTTCTTTGCGGCGCGACTGCACCTGGGAGGACCGCTGGCCGGCGGCAAAGCGGGACACGAACTCTTGAAGCTGGGCGATTTTCTTGGCTTTGTCTTTGTTGTCGTTCTCAACGCGGGTGCGGGCCTGCATCTTATGCTCCACCATGTCGTCATATGAGCCAGGGTAGTTAATGATAGTGTCGTAGTCAATGTCGGCGATGTGGGTGCAGACGGAATTGAGGAAATGCCGGTCGTGCGAGATGACAATCAGTGTGCCCTTGTAGTCCAAAAGAAACTCTTCCAGCCAGTGGATTGTCTCCAAATCCATGTAGTTGGTCGGCTCATCTAAAAGCAGCGCGTCGGAGCCGCCGAACAGGGCTTGCGCGAGCAGCACCCGGAACTTGTAGTCGTTCGGCAGCGTGGACATCAAATCTGTGTGCTTTTCGTCGGAAATGCCAATGCCGCGCAGGATCTCGGCAGTCTCAATCTCCGCTTCGTAGCCGTTTTCGTCGGCAATCAGCGATTCCAAATCACCCAGCCGGTTCATCATGGCATCGGTAAACTCTTCGGCCTCGCAGAGCGTGTTGCGCTCGGACAGGGCGTTCCACAGGGTCATGTTGCCCATCATGACCGTGTCGATGATGCGCTGGTCGTCAAACGCATTCTGGTTCTGGCTTAAAACCCCGACCTTGCGCGGCTTTGCGACCGTGCCTCGGTTGGACGGCTCAATGTCCCCGGTGAGTATCTTCATAAACGTGGACTTGCCCGCGCCGTTCGGCCCGGTCAGGCCGTAGCGGTTGCCGGGCGTGAACTTGACCGAAACCTGGTCAAAGAGCGTGCGCGTCCCATACGATTTGCTGACATCTTGAACTGTGATCATAAAACGAACTTCCTCAAAAAAGCTTTGGAGTAAAATATGCCTTGATTATACCCCAGCTAAGACTTTCCGAAGGCGTTGCAGAACGCAGAAGGCGTGTTATAATAAAGCCAATGATTCCTATGACAGCAGCAGATATGACAGCAGACACTTCTGAAATTGCCGCAGCGGCCTACCGCCTCAGCTCCGACGGCGCTTTTTCCTCCGCTTACCCCTGGCAGGCGGCGCTTTACGCCCGGCTGTCCGAGCCGGACGGCGACATCGGCGGCCTGCTGCTGGCGGGGACCGGCGCGGGCAAGATCGAGTCTGTGCTGATCCCAGCGCTTGGCTTGCGCCGGGGCGGCGCGCCCCGCCGTTTGTTTTTGATTGGCGCGGATGGTTCTCCGCTCGACGACTACCTGTACCGTGCCGTACCGTACCTCAAAGCGTTCGTGTCGGCGGATGAAACGCCGCGTACGGTGTGCCTGGACATCGCCGATGAAGACTCGACCGGCAATCTGTGCCGCCGCTTTTTCCCTGACGGCACCGAAGACCCGCAGATTATCACCAATCCTCTGGAAGCCGACGTGGATTTAATTCTCACGACGTTCAGCCGGTTCCGGGAGCTATTTTTCGGCAGCGGCGGCGTCCATGCCCTGCCGGCGGCGCTGCTCGGCATCCAGTCCGATGCTCCCCGCCGGGACTTGTTCTTTTTTGATGAGGCGCATTCCTACACCGATGATGCGTTTTCCCGCTTTCACCGCCTAGCTGAGTTCCTGTTCGCCGAGGACATGGACGTTGTGGTCGCTTCCAGCACAATGCCAACGCCGTTTGCCGAAGAACTCAGCTTTTTGGAACCGCTGCCCGGCCCAAACACATCGGTTAAGCCTGCCTGCACGTTGGCCTACAAGCCCGCAGCCGATCCGCTGGCGCTCATTGAGTCTGAAATCCGCCGGGCCTACTTCCAGAATTCCCGCGTGTTCGGCGTCACCGAAACCGAAGCCGAGGCCGAAGCTTTATATTCCCGCCTTGCCGCCGCCTACCCGCACAACGTCTACCTGTACTACACCGGCCAGCCCGCCGACCAGCGCCGCCGCACCTATGCTCAGCTCCGGGAACTGGAAAAAGAAGGGGAAGGCTACTTGCTGCTGACCACCGGCGACGCTTTGGAAGCCAGCGACCTAGATGCCACCGTCCTGCTGTCCACCCTCTGCCCACCCGAAAACCTCATCCGCCGCGCCGGGCGCTGCAACCGCCGGGGCGACCTGCCTTCCGGTCAAGTGGTGTTAGTCGGCGACACGCTTTCCCCGTCCTCGCGCCCGCTCAACCCCGCCCAAACAGCGGATTATCTCGCTTCTCTCCAAGCCCAAACCGACTTGCCGTTCGACCCTGAGTTCTGGAAAGCGTTCATCTGACGGAACGTGCGAACGCTACCAAGCGAGGACACTGGAACGCAAAAAGGCCCGGCTTCTGTTCAAGAAGCCGGGCGCTTTTGATTTGTTACTTTGATTTGACTAGGTTACTTGGCGGCGGCGACCCGCTTGCTTTGGCCGCGTCCGAGGCCGCGCTTGAAGGGAGCGCGGTGGACGATTTCGGTGTAGTCCAGGCCGGCGGCGGTGAGCGCCTTGTGCCAGGAGTCGAAGCGGCGGCGGGCGGCGGTGATGAGCGTGATGTCCTCGATCTCCATGTTCTTTGCGTTCAGCTCTTTGCCGTCGCGGTGGAACTCACGGACCATTTCCAGAATTCGTTCGTCATCCCATTCGCGGTAGCGGCGGATGGCGTCATAGTCGAGGCCCGACGCTTCCAGCGCTTCGCGCCAGGAGCCGAAGTGGCTTTTCTTGGTCGCAGCGGCGGCAAGCTGAGGATCAATGTTCAGGCAGACGTTGCGCCAGGACAAGTCGGCTTCCTGAGCGTGCAGCTCTTTGATCCGGGCAATAATGCGGTCGCGGGTCCAGGACTTATAGCGCCGAATGGAGTCATAGTCCAAACCAGCGAACTTGACCGCGTCTTCCCAGGTTCCGAAGTAGCGGGTGGCGGCCCGGAGCAGAGACAAGTTGTTTGAGGCGACGCTTGAATAGTTCAAGTTTTCGCCGGACTCATACATGCTGAGAATCTCGAGGGCGATGGCGTCTTTATTCCATTTGCGATGCATAAAACGGGTTCTCCTGTAGTCTTTAATTTCTAGGTGGCTCAGAGAGCGCCGCGCGAACACCACTGTCACGTCGCGTATGATGCCTGTCCGGCAATAATGCCAACCAGGGGAATGAGCTTTTTGTCTGTATTTTTGTACATAATCGCTACGGTTGCGATGGAGTTATTATACTAGGTAAATTCCTAAAGGTCAATAATTTTATATAAAAGTTTTGTTAAGTTTTGATTAAGTTTTATTGGACTTTTATGCTACACTGCAAAGAGCTGAAACTGCAAAGAGTTGAAAGGGAGAACAATGCAGACGTTCACTGTCGCCGACCATATCATCCGCCTGCGGCCTTATGTACCGGGCAAGCCGATTGAAGAAGTGCAGCGCGAGCTGGGGTTGTCCGATGTCATCAAGCTGGCGTCTAACGAAAATCCGCTGGGGCCGTCGCCGCTGGCACTGGAAGCGCTGATGCAGACAGCAGCCGGGGTGGCGTTCTACCCCGAAGGCAGCGCACCCGCCCTGCGCCGGGCGGTTTCGGCGAAAATGGACATGCCTGAGAATGCGCTTGTCTTCGGCAACGGCAGCGACGAAGTTCTGCACCTCCTGGCCCTCTCGTTTTTAGAGCCGGGCGACGAAATTGTGCAGGGCGACCCTTCGTTCTCCATGTATGAGATCTACGCGACCCAGTGCAACGCAGTTCCCGTCAAAGTCCCGTTAAAGAACTTCGCGCATGACTTAGAGGCAATGGCGAACGCGGTGACGCCGAGAACGCGCATGGTCTTTGTGGCAAACCCGAACAACCCAACCGGAACCCTGGTGCGCCAGGCCGAAGTTGAGCGGTTTTTGGAGCGCATTCCCGAAAACGTATTGGTCGTTTTTGATGAAGCCTACGACGAATATGTCACTGACCCCGAAAAGCCCGACCTGCGCCCGTTTATCCGCGAAGGCCGAAACATCGCTATCCTGCACACGTTCTCTAAAGCCTACGGTTTGGCCGGCCTGCGGGTCGGCTACGGCATCACCCGCCCGGAGATCGCCGAAGTCCTGAACCGGGTCCGTTCGCCGTTCAACGTCAACCTGCCCGCCCAGGCCGCTGCCGCCGCCGCGCTGTCCGACACCGCGCATGTCAAGCGTACGGTGGTGCTCAATGCCGACGGCCTCCGGTACTTCTACGCCGAGTTCGAGCGAATGGGCCTCTCTTACGTTCCCAGCCAGGGCAATTTTGTCCTGGTAGACGTTGGCCGCGACAGCCGCGACGTGTTTGAGCAAATGCAGCAGCGCGGCGTCATCATCCGCGCCGCCTACGGCATGGGCCTCCCTCACCACATCCGCGTCTCCACAGGAACGATGCCCCAAAACCAGCGCTTCATCGCCGCGCTCAAAGAAGTGCTGGCCTGATACAAAGCAGAACCAAGATGGTGAATAACGACAAAATCTCGTCTTTCGACGAAAGCGGTTACACGCGCGGCCCCTGCAAGATTGTCTTCTCGGACAGCCTGGCCCAAGAAGCTGAGGAGCAGGACAAGTATCTCGCGGGTATGCCCAATGGCGCGGAAGTGTCCGTCGGTCGTGCTTTGCTTACGGTTTTACAGGAGGCCATTGTTAGTCAGGCGTCTTATATTCATATCAACGCGGTCAAGCCCATAAACCAGTGGCGCGGCGAGTTCCGCGTCAGGCACCGGATTGGCGGCAAGCTCTGGGAAGTCAACGCTTTCCCAATAAATATCTACGCCGCTTTTTGCGCCAGGCTGAAAATCATTTCCGGCGTCAACATCGCGGAGCGTCGGGTGCCGCAGTTTGGCCGCTTCTTATGGGTTCAAGCTGGCACTTACTATGAGATGCGGCTGTCTAGCATCCCCACCCAATTCGGAGAAGTATTCGTCATTGGTGCGACAAAGATCGTAGGTCACGGCAACTATACCGAAGAGCGGCACGAGTGGCTGGACAAGCTGACAATGGAAGAGATTTACGCAAGCATTTTGGCGATGCGGCAGGAGAACACTCAATGACCGAAACGAAACGACCCATCACTGCTGCCGACGTGCTGACGCTGCAAAATGTCGGCGATGTGCAGATTTCGCCGGACGGGGCGCAGGTGGCGTTTGTCCGCACAACGACGGACACCGACAAGAATAAGTACCAAAGCGAGATTTGGCTGGTTCCCACTGACGGCAGCCGCCCGCCCCGGCAGTTCACCGGCGGGCAGGCTAGCTCGTCGTCGCCGCGCTGGTCGCCGGATGGGACGCAAATCGCATTCGTCTCGGACCGGCAGGACGAAGCGGCGCAGGTGTTTTTAATTGCGGCGGACGGCGGCGAGGCGCAGGTGCTGACGGCGCTGGAACCGGGCGGCATTCGGGGTCTGTGCTGGTCGCCGGACGGCTTGCAGATTGCGTTTCTGTACCGGGAGACCCCTGCGGCCTACACCAAGAAAGCTGTGGAAGCACGGAAAGAGAAAGGATTATCCTCGCCGCCGCGCGTCCACACGCGGTTGTTCTATCGACTGGACGGCTTCGGCTACTTTGACGGCGAATACTGGCAAGCGGCAGTGGCCGATGTGTCTACGGGCGAGACCCAAATCCTGACGAGCGGCGCGTTTTCGTGCAGCAGCGTTTCTTGGTTGCCGGACGGCAAGACGCTGGCGTTTTTGTCGGACCGCCGCCCGGATGGCGACGCGCTGCCGGACGCCGACACACAGATTTGGACGGTTTTGACAGCGGGCGGTGAACTGACACAAATTGCCGCGCCGAACGGCGGCAAGGACAGCCTCACCTGGTCACCTGATGGCAGTCAGTTTGCATATACCGGCAACCCGGACGCTTACGATCAATGGGGAACCAACAACGACCGCGTGTTTGTCCTGCCGTCGGCAGGCGGCGAAGCACGCGATTTAACCGGCCACTTGGATCTGGCCGTCGGCAACCTGGCGATCTCCGATGTCGGCGGCGGAGGCGGCGAAAGTTTAGTATGGCATGGTACAAGTCTATTTTTCCCAATCAGCGAGAATGGGGACACCAAAATATACAGCATCCCAGCGTCTGGGGGCGATCTTCTTCCTCTGACACCTGCGGGGCATGTCGCAATTAGTTTCAGTGTTGCCTCTAATGCTGATATGCTTGCCTACGCGCTTGCTTCTCCGACTGCGCCTGCGGAGGTTGTCGTTTCTGAACTCTTCCTCGGCGGCCCGCAAGTAACCCATCTCAATCAAACCTGGCTGGACACGATCACCCTACAAACACCGGAACCGTTCAGCATCCCAAACGGCAGCGGCGGGGAAGTGCCGGGCTGGTTCTTGACGCCGCCGAGCTTTACGGCAAACGGCACCGCGCCGCTTGTGGTGTATGTGCATGGCGGGCCGCATTTGCAGTACGGCAACATGCTGTTCCACGAATTGCAGTGGCTGGCCGCGCAAGGCTACGTGGTCGCTTACGCCAACCCGCGCGGTTCCAAAGGCTACGGCGAAGCGCACACGAAAGCCATCAAAGGCGACTGGGGCGGCCCGGCGCTGGCCGACATAGAGGCCGTCGCCGACGAAGCGGTCAGGCGTGGCTATGCGGACCCGAACAAAACCGCCATCATGGGCGGCTCATACGGCGGCTACTTGACGGCGTGGGCGGTCGGCCACACCGACCGCTTCGCCTGCGCGATTGCCGACCGGCTCGTCAACGACCTTCCCTCAATGGCCGGAACCTGCGACTTTCCCTGGTCGCACGGCACCTACTATCAAGGCAACTCCTGGGACGATCCTGCGGACCTGTGGCATCACTCGCCGCTGGCCTACGCCGGCAAAATCAACACGCCGCTGCTTTTAATCCACTCCGATGGCGACCTGCGCTGCCCGGTTTCCCAGGCCGAAGAGTTGTTCGCCGCCCTGCGTTTGCAGCGCAAGCCCGTTGAGTTTGTCCGCTACCCGGCGGAAACGTCGCATGGCCTGTCCCGAAACGGCCCGCCCGATCTGCGCTTAGATAGACTTCAGCGTAACCTCGCTTGGTTGGATAAGTACCTGAAGAGTCCCCCCAGCCCCCAATAATGGAGTAGCAATACGGAACGAATACTGCCTGCATCCAATCTGGCTCCCCCATTATTGGAGGCCGGGGGGATTTTCAACGAAATGAAAACACTGATTCACGAGCGCGTCGAGCTGGCAAGGGCTGGGGCAAATCCCACAGTCCTCTGCCGGATGCCTTCCGGCTGGGCTGTGCTGGGGGATGCTCAGTTCATTCCCGGCTACTGCCTGCTTCTGCCTGACCCGGTAGTTCCTGATTTGAATGCGCTTGATGCTGATGCCCGGCGGCAATATCTTTACGACATGACACTGATCGGAGATGCCCTGCTGGAAGCAACTGACGCCTACCGTATCAATTACGAGATTTTGGGCAACACGGACCCGGCGCTGCACACCCACATCTTTCCGCGCTACACGACAGAGCCAAAAGAGTATATCGGCGGCCCGGTCTTTTCCTATCCGCGCGAACAGCGCGGCGTGCGGCCATTTGATGCCGAGCGCGACCGGGAACTGATGCAAAATCTCGCAAAGGCCATCAGGAGCAATGGATGATCGTCACGCAGGCGAAAACGGCAGCGGCTCAGGTTTCAGAAGTGGAAGGCACGTTGCTAGTGATTGGTGAAGCAACTGGACGGCGACTGTAACACGCCATGATGCGAGAAACCTCAACGCTCTTAGCCCGTCGATATTTAGGTCTGGCCAGCTTAGGCGACTTTGTGGATTGGGCCTTGTTTTTGCTTGAAGAAAGCTACGACACAGAACAAATTCGTATGCTTTCAAGTCTCGGCTCTACTCCCACATGGGCTGATGTTACTTGTCATTTCGGTCAAATACTTGACGAGCTAGATTGGGTTGCTCCCGCGCCTCCTGTACTCCTGCGAATGTATGCACATAATCTTGCAGAGGAAATCTTAGAAGGGAAGGTACAACCAATGACAGGCTGTCGTTTGATTTACAGGATTTACGGGAAACTGGAATATCCTGTGGACATGATCCCCTGGCTCTATTTAGATGATGGTTTGGAACCAGGAACGTATCAAGAATTGGAAGGAAAAAGTTTAGATGCAGCAATTCGACAAGAGGCAAGAAAGTTGTTAGAGACGCTGGAACTATAGCCTGAACGTAGTTCTAACTCGGCATGAGCGGCATTTTGGTTTAACCGTGTTATAATCCGAGCGCATCTAACAGAGCAGTCTGCACTTCAGCTAACCTGATCGGAGTGAGAGAACCAAGTAAAGACAAGAAACGCGCTTTGCCGCGCACTTGAACTTGATGGCAGAGCGCGACGGAGTCTTGAGTTAGTCGCGCTTCACCAGCAGGGAAGAAAACTGTGGTAGGGATGGAAAGACGCTTTGTTTTGCTGGTTAGTGGAATGACAATGCTTGTTTCCAAGTCTCGGTTCAGGTCGTCATCTTGAAGCACAATCGCCGGACGAACCCCCGCCTGCTCCGGTCCAGACGGCACACCAAAATCCACCAGCCAGACCTCGCCGCGCTTCATGTCCGCTCCTCATCCGCCAGAAGTTCAGCGCGATGTTCTAAGTCAGAGTCGGCAAGCGCCAGTTCTTCCGCTTGGTTCTCTTCGGCGTAAGCTTTCAGTGTTGCCGGGTCGAACACGGGGCGCGGCCTCGCCGCCCGCACGGCACGGGCCAAAAGTCGAGCGGCATATTCACTGGCTTGGCGACCTTCTTTGGCGGAAAGCTGCTGCAAGCCAGTTTCCGTTGCCTCGTCTATAGTAATCATCAAGGTTGCCATAATCCGATTGTACCTCTTTGGTTGCTAACTATCCAGCCGCTTCTGGAAATGGAAGCCGAGAATTTGGAAGCCTTCGGTGAAGTAGAACTTGTGGGCGCGTGGACTGCCGACATAAGAGTTCAGCTCGACCACTTCGCAATTGAGGGAGCGGGCGTAGTTGTAGACCCAGGCCATCAGCTTTTGGCCGACGCCGAGGGAGCGGAAGTCAGGATGGACCACGACGTTGTCCGGCTCAATGTACTTGCCGCAGTAAAAGCGGGTTGCGATCCACAGCCCGCAGATGCCGACAAGCTGCTCCCCCAAATACGCGCCGGCGCATTGGTACCCCTGCCCCGGCATTTCGTCCAATCGCTGCGCCAAGACGGCTTCGTCTATGTCGGGATTAAGTATCTTAACTAGCGGCAGGATGACAGCAAGTTGATCTGTTGGAATAAGGCTGACGAGGATGCTGTCGTTCATGCTTAGGAAAACCGTTCTTCGGTCCAGGGATCGGCGTGGTTGTGGTAGCCGCGTTCTTCCCAGAAGCCGAAGGTGTCGGCGGTCAAAAACTCGATGCGGTTTAGGAACTTTGCGCCTTTCCAGGCGTAGAGGTGCGGCGTGATGATGCGGATGGGTGCGCCGTGTTCGCGCGGGATCGGCTGACCGTCGAGGGCGTAGGCGACAATCACGTCTGGGTGCATCAGCTCGGAAAGAACATTGTTTGTGGTGTAGCCGTCCTTGCCGTACTGCATGACGTGGCTGACGCCGCCTTCCGGCTCCACTAAGTCTACCAGGCTCTCAAACGGGATGCCGGTCCAGTGCAGGTCGTAGCGGCTCCAATGGGTGACGCAGTGGAAGTCGGCAGTCAGCTCAATGCTCGGAAGCTGGGCGAGGTCGGCGAGGCTAAGGGAAACGGGGTTTTTGACTGCGCCGTCAAGGGTCAAGCGGAACTTGTCCGGCAGGAACATCGGCTGAACGCCGAGATCTAAGACGGGGAACTTGTCGGTCAGGTACTGGCCCGGCGGCAGGCGCTCGGAGCGCGGGGCGGCCACGCGGGTCCCTGTTTCGCCCCGCTTCTGCGCCCGCTCGACAGCTTTCTGCTTGACGTGCAGGTACTTTTCGCTGTATTCCGTAGAGTTATTGGTATCGCTGGGCATAGGGGGTCACTGCGCTTTCTTTTGTTCTTTGCGAACCAGAGGACGCG
Source organism: uncultured Armatimonadales bacterium (assembly GCA_964246575.1). GTDB lineage: Bacteria > Armatimonadota > Armatimonadia > Armatimonadales > Capsulimonadaceae > JANXMY01. The sequence continues at coordinate 2,627 of CAXTRL010000050.1, read as the reverse complement.
GGCCGCGCGAACACGGGGTCTGGCGCGGCAGCACGTCCGGCTGAGAATAGCCGTGCGAGCCGCGCCGGGGAAAGATCGGGCCTTTGTCCTGGGGAGTATGGAGCGGCTTGGTCTCGCCGGACCCGCCCCAACCGCCGTGGCTATGCTTGGTGAATGGCATGATCTTGATGGGGTTTCCTTTGTCTTTTGGAATGAATAACGTGTTGATTATGACACATAACTATGACATAACGGCAGCGGTTCTTGAGAGCGGAAGGACCACTACAAACGCCGTATAAAAGCCGCTGCAAAGCAGCGATGGGTAGCGGCCATTGGCGGTTGAAAACACAGGGGATAGGGGCGTACCGTCTCGGTACCCCTCTATAAACGCTTCGCCGCCATGAGCTTCCACAATCTTGCGAGCAGACAGCAGGCCTAGCCCGGTTCCCTCAGTCTGCGCGTGTTCTTCCAAACGGCTGAACGCGGCGAACAGCCGACGGGACTGAGACTCAGAAAGGCCGCAGGCTCCCCGCCCCTGATCCAGAACGGCAATAAAAACGGCGTCGGCTTCCTGCCGCCAAACGATTTGGATTGCACCATCACTGTATTTCAAGGCGTTGCCGATCAAATTCATAAACACGGCGGTCATTTTCATCGGGTCTACCGTCACTTCCAGGTCGTCCTCCGGCACCGACATCCGGCGGTCGGAACTGAACTTCGGCTTCTGAAAATGGATGCCGGCGTCTACGAGTCGGCGGACTGAAGCTGGGCCAAGATCAAGCGGGATTGGTTTGCCTTCCAGGGCGCGGGTTTGTTCCAGCAGGGACAAGCGCAAGTAATCCAGCATTTGTGCGCCTTCCAAGACAATGTCAAGCATCTCCTGCTGCATTTCCGGCTCCGGGACTGGATCTTGGAGCAGAATTCGCAAAGTTTCCGCGCCGGCCTGCACCGAAGTCAGCGGGTTGCCGAGGTCATGAACAATGCCGCCGATGGCTTGATTTAGGATTGCCAACATTCCCTCGGTCTGCTCCCGCTTGTGCCGCTCGGCGGCGTGCAGAAGCGCCAAGCGATGGTTTGCCAAAAACTCTCCCCGCACGCTCCGCTCCCGCGCGTAGGTCACAAAGATCAAGGCGGCCAATGACGGCGCAACAAAGATGCCGGTGCCGAACAAGAACGGATCGACCGGCATCCGCGCCTGCACGACGGCAAAGATTTGCATGACCGCCACGACCAAGCAGCCGGCCATGAACCAGGCAAACAGCAAACGGGTCAGCACAAACCCAATTATCACAAGGGTCAGCTCCATCAGCAGCAGCGGGTCGCTTGCAGGTCCGCCGCCAACCGGCGGGACGTTTGACGGGGCATGGCGCGGCCCGCCGGTCAGGAGCATCAGGTAATCTAAAAAGCAAAACGTGACCACAATGCTCGGCTGCCATACGTTCAGGAACCGTGGGTGCAGGGAGGCCAGTAGCAAAGCGGAAAGAATGGCAATCCCAGTCAGCGGCGGGGACAAGGTGTTTGCGCCGCCGAACAAACTGGCTTCTTGCAGGGCAAAGATGCCAAGCTGCAAAAGCAGCCCGCTGCGCAGCCAGGGCAGGATTTTCTGGCCGTACTGCTGGCGGAACAATAGTTCCAGTTCCGGCGCAAACCGCAGCTGCCGGACTGCTGATTGCTCGGCGTCCTTAATGCTTGTCCCACTGTCTGACCGTTCACTCGTGCTATTCATGCGGCTCACGCTCCGTGACTATGCGCTTTTCTTCAAGCGGCTGGTGCCAGTATGGGCTGCCGACGTGAAAACAACGTGAATTCCATTTTCACACTTCATCTAATCTGTTCATCAAATCTTGGTCACGCCGGGCCGCTTTTTGCTGCTGAACGCTTCCTGCGGCAGTGCGGACAGCAGGCGGGAGACATCAGCGCTTGGGACTTTCCTCCCGTCCTGGCCCGTGATATAGAACGCATCACGGGCGCGGCTGCCCCAGACGGACAGGCGGGCGGCGTGGATGTTCCAGCCAAGTGCCGAAATGGCACGGGACAGGCGGTATACGACGCCGGTTTCATTTGGGGCGCTCACTTCCAAGAGGCTGAAGCGCTCGGATGCCCCGTCGTCAATTTTAGCGGCGTAGATGGTCTGCTCTTTGAGCGGCTTTTTGCGCGATTGCAGCAGCTCGCCGGTGCCAATTTCGCCGAGCAGCACCCGGCGCAGGCTGCCTTCAAGCTCGCCGCGCTTCGGCACGGACAGCGGCTTGCCTCGGTAGTCAATCCAAAGCGTGTCAATGGCGATACGGACGCTGGCGTCACGGGTGAATACTTGCGCGGTGTGCAGGTTGACGTCATGGGCGTACAAAACTCCGGTAATTTTTGCGAGCAGGCCGGGTTTCGGGTCATCGTAGGCGCACAGCGTCAGTTCCGTGTAGTCGGCCCCGTACTCGTTCTTGAAGTCCACCGAGGGCGCGAACGTCTCACGCAGGCGGCTAATCATGGCGATGTGCAGGTACATTTCTTCCAGCGGCGTGTTCAGGAGGTACTGGGCCGTCAAATTGCGCGTATGCTCCAAAATGATGTCAGTCGGCAGGTTGTGCTGGGCGAGACCACGGCGGATGCGCTCGCGCTGGCGCTTCAAATCAGGAACAAGCGAAGGCGGTGGG
>CAXTRL010000049.1:0-15218 GCA_964246575.1 uncultured Armatimonadales bacterium | reverse complement strand
CCAGCCGCCGCTCGTATTCCGCCACCAGCGCCGACGCGCGGCCTAGCGGCGTCGGCCTGCCGTGCAGCAGCGTTTCGGCTTCTGAAGCCAGCGCCGGAAGCGACGGGTCCAGGGCCGCGCCGCGCCGCGCCTGTGCGGCGGCTTTGGCCTGCAAGGCACGGAGCAGGCCGCGCAGCTCTTCCCGGCGCTCCAAAAGCGCCGCGCAGGATTGCTGGAACGCGGTCAGCCGGGCCTGAGCGTCTCCTGCCGATTGAAGCCAGCGTTCCAAGCCAACAAGCGCAGAGGGCCACTGCCGGTTTTGCTTCGCGGCTTCCACGCTTCGCAGCCAGCCGGCAAGATCGGGGGGCATCGGCGGCAGAGTTTGAGAAAAATCTTCAATCCTAGCGCGGCAGTCTAAAAGCGCGGCGTCGCACGCTTTCTGAAGCGCATCAATTTGGGACAGCAGGGCGCTTGCCCGGCGCAGGTCGGCGTCTAACCCCTCCTGCTGCTGCTTTAGCGCTTGAAGCGGGGTCCGGGCGGACGCCAGCAGCGCAGCCAGGGGGATGAGGTCCGCGCTTGCGCCCAGCGGGTCCGACGCCGCGCGGTCATGCAGCCCGGCGACTTTTCGCTGCGCCGCTTCCAAGCCTGCCGGCGCGGCCACGCCAAGCTGGCCCGCCAGCGCCGCCAGTTCCGCCGCTTCCCGGTCTGCCGCCGCAAGACTTGCGCCCAGGCGGTCCCAGGCGCTTTGGAGCGCCAGTACCGCTTCTTTGACTTCGGCGAAGTTTTGGGTCATTTGGGACAAAAGCTGGTCGGGGGTGATAGCCTGCGCCGCTCCCGGCCCGGACAGCAGGCCGCGCTGGGCAAACGGGGTGTCTACAGATGGCAATGAGACGGACGCGCCGAACAGCAGAAACTCGATTTGCCGCTGCTCGCTGTCGTGCGCCCACAGACGCTTGAGGGCCGGACGCAGGCGCTCCGCCCGGCTGACATTGTCCGTGAGCTGGGACTGGGACTGCCACAGCCCATCAATTAAAGCCAACGCGGGGCCGACACGGGTCTGGGTCAGCCCCGTCAGCGTCATCGGGGGCGCATCGGCGGTGCCGCGCAGGCGCTGATAAGCGGCGCTGTCGTCAAGTTCCAGCAGGCTGCTGCCGGCCTGGGCCAGCCGCGCCTGCCACTCGGCCAGCGCTTGGTCAATTTGGTCCAGCGTCATAGGGTGCAGTTTTCAGTTTACGGCAGTTCCAGGCTGGTGCTGCCGGTGGGCAGGATGTCTTCCCACTGCTGGATCAGCTTTTGGTACTCGTAGCCGGTCCGCCGGATGTTGCGGTCCAAGTCGCACAGGCCGACGGGGTTGACCCGTCCGGCATCTTCGCGCAGGGCCGTGTCCCAGTCCACTTGATCGGTCAAGCTGTACCAAGTGAAGCCGATAATCGGGACGCCGTCGCTTCGCAGGCGGAACAAGTTCATCCACTGCTTCCACAGCCAGTCCCACGAATGCTCGGCGTCGGACAAGTTGGTTTCCGTGTGCATCATCGGCAGGCGGTAGCGCTGGTAATACTGGGAAGAAATGACGTAGTAGCCGAACACTTCGCCGGACCCGGTGATGCTCCCGTCTTCATGGACCAGATGCTCGTTGGTGTAGTAATAATCGGTGCCGAGAACGCAGCTTGCTTTGACGGTGTTTCGCAGAAACCAGTGGTATTCTTCGCGGCTCATGCCGTTGTCCAGCAGATACTCGTACATGACCGCGCTCACGGGATGACCGTAAGTCAGATCCAGCGGCAGGAACCGCTTTTCGTTCAAAGTGTTCGCCTGGGCCAGCACATTCGGCGAGGCGGCATGAAAGTATTCCGACGACTCGCTTTGGATAAAAACGGCGTCCGGGCGGACTTCCAAAATGGCCTTCATCGCCAGCGTATTGGCCCGGCACAAGTTGCCGAGCGCCGTCACAAAACTGCGGTCGCTTTGCCCGCGTTCGTTCCACCACCCAAGCTGCCCGGAGAACGTCGCGGCAATGAAGATTTCATTGACCGGCGTGTAATAGCGCACCCACGGGAAGCGCTGGGCAAACGCGCGGGCGTATTCCGCAAACAGAGGCGGCCAATCCGGGTTGTTGAACCCGCCGATCCAGTCCGGGACTCCAAAATGGCAGAGGTCGACCAAAGGCGTAATGTTCATGCGCTGAAGTGCATGGAACGTCTCGTCGGAGAACGCCCAGTCATAACGCCCCGGCGCTGTGTGTGCCGAGTACAGCGGCGGCCCGTAGCGCAGGAACCGAATGCCCAGCTCCTGCACCAAGTTGAAATCTTCCTGCCAGCGGGTGTAATGCCCGCATTTTTCCATCTCGTCCACCCGCTTCGTCGTGCCGTCCGGCAGCAGAATGGTTGGGTAGCTGTTTTCAATCCCCGTCGCGAACATAAAGTTTGTCATAGGGTATTTTACCCACGGACTCTTCCAGTTGGAACGTGACGAACACATTCCAGGCAGGCAGGAACTCAAACGCGATCTGGCTTTGCCGAACCCGCGCTCCAAAGATGCGGGATACGGCGCAGTGCAGCAGGTCTTGATTGACCGTGTGCAGGAGAGTATACACCGCGGCCAGCGCCGCTTCCCCTCCTTCCGCGTTTGCAATCGCCCGTCCCAGCGGCGAGACGGCGTTTTCCAGGGTGACACGCAAGACGTTTCCACAGAGATCCGCACGAGCAGCAGTCGGAGACAGCCCGAACTCGCGGCGCAGGATTTGTGCAACTTCCGCCGCCGCTTCAGTTTCCCTGGAACAGTAGCGGCTGCATGGAAGCGGCGGCTTAGCACTGTGAGTGTCCATTTTCTTGGCTCCTGATTTCTTTTTGAGAGTTTTTCTGATTAAGCGCGGCTGGGGGAAGGCGCAAAAGTCGCCGCGCCCGAGGCAGACGCGCTGGCGCGAGCCTTGTAAGAAGCGTTGATCTCCACATAGCCGGGGCCGAGGTCGCAGGTCCAGACCGTGTCTGTCGCGCCGCCGGGCTGGTGAAAGTCAACAACAATTTGAACTTCTCGTGCGCCCATAGCCTCCGAAACGGCAGCGCTGCTGAAGTCTGTCGGGCAGCCTGAATGGTATACCGTGGTTCCGGCCAGCGTGATGTCCACCTCGCTGGGATCAAACAGCAGGCCGGAGCGCCCGGCAGCGGCCAAAACGCGGCCCCAATTCGGGTCGCTGCCGAACAGCGCGGTCTTGACCAAAGGGGAATTGGCGATTGTCTTGGCGACAACACGCGGCATGTCCGCCCGCTGTGCGGCGGAAACATTCTGGACCGTCACTTCCACCAGTTTAGTTGCGCCTTCGCCGTCCCGGACAATTTCTTTGCAAAGATGGAGGCAGGCCGCGTACAGCGCCAGCTCGAACTGTTTGGCTCCGGCGCTTTGAGCGTCCGTGATCCGTTTGTTGCCGGCCAGTCCATTCGCCAGGATCAGCACCATGTCGTTCGTGCTGGTATCGCCGTCCACAGTGATTGCATTAAACGTGTCCGCGCAGATTCGGCGCAGCATTTCCTGCAGCACAGGCTGGTCAATGGCGGCATCGGTCGTGAGAAATCCCAGCATGGTCGCCATGTTCGGCTCGATCATGCCGGAGCCTATGGCAATTGCGCCCAAACGAACCCGCCTGCCTTGAACGTCGAACTCTAAAGCGATTTGCTTGGGAAACGTGTCTGTGGTCATGATGCCCTGCACGGCGTCGTCGCAGTGGCCTCGGTGCAGGCGGCTTGCGGCGGCGCAGATGCCCGGCAGGACTTTCTCCATCGGCAGCCGCTGACCGATAATCCCAGTGCTGGCGCAAAAAACGCGGCGAGTCGGCAGGTTCAGCGCCCGTGCAGTCTGGGTGACGACCGCTTTCGCATCCAAGCCGCCTTGAACGCCGTTGCAGGCATTCGCATTGCCGGAGTTCACGACTACGGCGCGGGCAAATCCATCCTTCAAATGCTCTTTGTTTAAATCAATACAAGGCGCATGAACCACGTTTGTCGTGAAGACACCTGCGACCGCCGCAACCACATCGGAAACAATCAGCGTCAGGTCGTTGCGCTTGTGCTTGACGCCGGAATGTACGCCGGCCGTTCGAAACCCGTCAGGGGCGACAATGCCGCCGGGAATGCTATCCATGGAGTCCTCTTTTGTGCTTCTTTAACTGCCGCAGCCTAAAGCTATATGCGATAATAGCCGGTTTGACATAAAGAAGCTGTAAAGAGACAAGCCTTGCTTATAAAGATGTTGCAAAGATTGCACCGCCAGCAGGCGGCGAACAAATTGGCACGATTTGTGCATATACATTCAGCAAGATCAGGCACGGGAGGGCTAAAATGAGCGAGCAGGACAGCAACGCAGCGGAACTTGACTGGACACCGACGGCGCTTGGCTTTGCCCGCGCCTACTACGCCGGAGCATTGCTTGCGGCCCGGCACCGGCCGGAAGACCCGCATAGCCGGCAGCGGGCGGAAGAAGCGTGGAAAGAATACAAAGAAGCAGCCCGGAAAGCCGGCCACATCAGCCCCCTGCTGCCCGGCGACGCTCCGCATGAGCAAGGCGAAGCATGTTAAATAGGACAAAGCGGTCAAACATAAAAGCCTTGCTGACTGAATTGTCGGCAAGGCTTTTTTGCTGTTTTCTTTTTGCTGTGTCCGGCAGCGTCTGCTGCTGAGCAGACGGTTCTCAGTTTATGCTCGCCGAACACCCTTCTGCGATTGCCGGACCGGGAATTCTGCGGCTCCAATCAATGCCTTAAACAAAAAGATTGCGTATTCTGAGACCGGAAGGAGGAAAACCTTCCCCAAAGCGCGAACTTTCCAATACGGTCTTCGAAGACCGTTCCACTTTCCCCTTGGATGTTTCCTGGAGTAGCTTTGACTCCCTGACGGCGGGTGGTGGAAAAAGGAGTAATTTTGAATGCTTTCCCGGCAAGTTCTTGTCACCGGGGCAACCGGCTACTTAGGACGTTTTGTGACGCGCGATGCAGTCGAACGAGGCGAAAGCGTTGTGGTTCTGAAGAGGCACTCGTCAAATCTTCGGTATCTAGCAGGCTTGACGACTCACTTGCAATTTGTGAACATTGAAGACACAGACCTCGCTGCGCTGTTTCAAACGCATCAATTCGACACGATCATCCACTGCGCGACAAACTACGGGCGCGACATTACCGATCCCCTTTCAGTCATTGAAGCGAACCTGCTGCTGCCGCTGAAGCTGCTGGAACTGGCCCGGCAGCACGCTGTCCGCCGCTTTGTCAACACCGACACGATCCTGGACCCACGCGTTAACCACTATGCTCTTGCCAAAGCGCAGTTCAAAGAGTGGCTGAAGCGCTATTCCGACAGCATTACCTGTGTCAACATCGCGTTTGAGCATTTTTACGGGCCTGGCGACAATCCCACCAAGTTTGTCACGTATGTCGTCAAAAGCCTCCTGGCCGGTGTTCCCACCCTGAAGATGACGCCGGGGGAGCAGCGGCGGCACTTTGTTTATATTGAAGATGCGGCAAGCGCCATCCAAAAGATTCTGGACGCGACAAACAGCAGCCGCTCCGGCATGTACGCCTTTGAAGTCGGGGCAGAGCAGCCGACGCGCCTCCGGGACATGGTGGAACTCGCCCGGCAGATCGTCGGCAGCTCGCACACGGACCTAGAGTTCGGGGCGCTGCCATACCGCCCGAACGAAGTCATGCTGCCGGTTCTCGACGACTCCCTCAAGCAGGCCACCGGCTGGTGCCCAGGCACATCGCTGGCCGACGGCCTCCGCATGACCATTGAAGCGGAGCGGAAAGCTTTCGAACAAGAGGCTCACACAGTATGAAGATTTTGATTACCGGAGGATGCGGCTTTTTAGGCACGAGCGTTGCCCTTCAAGCCGCCGCGCACGGTCATCGCGTGTCCCTTTTTGATAACCTGCGCCGGGTCGGCTCTACCGAGAATTTGCGTGTTCTCACAGAAGCGGGGCAAAGCGGACGCGCAGACCAAAGCAAGTTTTACTACGGCGACATCCGGAGCCAGGGCGATGTTGAAACGGTGATCCAGGCCGTGCGCCCGGAGGCCGTGCTGCACTTCGCGGGCCAGGTCGCAATGACCACTTCCATTGAACAGCCCCGGCTGGACTGCGAGACGAACATTCTCGGCACCTTGAATGTGCTGGAAGCCGTCCGCCAGTTCGCCCCGGAGTGCATGGTGCTTTTTGCTTCCACCAACAAAGTTTATGGCGATTTGGAAACTCTTGCGGTGGAGGAACAGAAAACGCGGTATGTTCTGCCGGACTTCCCCCACGGAGTGCCGGAAAGCGTCGGGCTGGACTTCCGCTCTCCTTACGGCGTTTCCAAAGGGGCCGCCGACCAGTATGTTCTGGACTACCACCGAGTTTACGGCCTGCGAACGGCAGTTTTTCGCCACTCGTCCATGTACGGCGTCAACCAGCATGCGACATTTGATCAGGGATGGATCGGCTGGTTTTGCCAAAAAGCCCTGGAGCAGGCAGCAAACCCAGAAGCGCCGGCTTTTACGATCTCCGGCAACGGAAAGCAGGTCCGGGATGTGCTTTACGCCGACGACATTTGCTTTTTGTATTTCCGCGCTTTACAGAAAATAGAGGCGATTTCCGGCGAAGCGTTCAACATCGGCGGCGGCATGGACAACAGCCTGTCCCTGCTGGAGCTGTTTGATCTGCTGGAAGGGCAAACCGGTACGCCGCTTCGCTTTGACCGCCTGCCTGTTCGGCAGAGCGACCAAAAAGTTTTTGTCGCCGATCTCGCCAAAGCTCAAAAGCATCTCGGCTGGTTCCCCCAAGTAAGCAAAACTCAAGGTGTCGAAAAGGTTCTTGCCTGGCTCAGCCGAGCACCCTGCTAAACCGCGTCCAGTGCTAAACCGCGTCCAGTGCTGAAGCGCGTATCACGCAGAATGGAAAATGTTATGTCCTTGCGATTTCAACGAGCAGACTTGATCTCGACCATTGTCATTATCGGCTTTTTTGCTTCTGTCTGCTTTCACTACTCCATGCATTTTTATCACAATAAGCCTTACCCGTACTCCACCTTTCTTTCCTGGCCAAGTGATTACCACACCGACTACACCCGCATCGTAGACGCTGGCAAATCGCACGATCCCTACCATTACTACATTCAAGCTTTTCATGGGGTCCACAATGATGAATATACTTATCTGCATGGCGGGGAAGTCGGCAATTACTTGCCGTTTGTTTATGTTGTTGCCAGTGTTTTCAGTTCCCGGCATGGCGGCGTTCTCATCTTCGAGGGGTTGTTTTTGGCGGGGCTTGCTTGGTATTTGCTGCATCAAAGCGGCATCCGCACCGATCCGCAAATCTCAAAACTGGCAAAAACGCGGATTGTCCTCGTGCTGGCGCTGATGACGTACCCTGTGCTGTGGGAGCTTGACCGGAGCAATTTTGAGGGATTGACGTTTCTCTTGATGGCGGCGGGCGCCGCACTGATTGGAAGAGGCAAATACAACTGGGCGGCGGTTCCACTGGCCCTAGCCATTGCCATGAAAGGCTATCCTGCCATCTTTTTAGGGCTTTACCTGCCTGTACGAAGATACCGTGAGGCGGTCGCTGCCGGGGCGCTGTCTGTGATCGTCTGCTTGGTCTGCTTTGCCGGCATGCAGGGCGGTATCCTCCAGAACATTCTGGCGCTAAAGGCGAACTTGTACTTTTTTCTCGACTACTACGTCTTCAGCGGGGCTGGGGCAGCCGGCGCACGGATGAACTGTTCGCCGTTTGCGCTTCTCGGCCTGTTAAACTCAAACCCTGCGTTCATCAAACATGCGCTGACGTATTACAACGCTTTTACCCTCGTCGCCGGCGCTTTTGTCTTCTGGCTTGTCGCCGTGCGAAAAATGCAGCGCTGGAAGCTTGAGTATCTGCTGGCGGCGGCGGGCATTCTGCTGGCCCCCATCTCCTACGACTACAAGCTGCTGGTCTTATTTATTCCCCTCGCTTCCTTTCTCAGCAGCGCCCGCCGCGAACCCCGAGACACGTTCTACTGCGCGTCTTTTGGAGCCATGCTGATTCCAAAAGATTATTTATTTCTCGGAAATCATATCAGCGTCAGCTACGGCGTCAGCATCTCTTCTTTCCTTGAGCCGCTGATCCTGACTGTAACTACTGTTCTGATTATCCGGGAAGTGCTGTCAGGAAACGCAAGTACGGAAGTCAGCGAAATCAATCCCAAAAAAAATGAAGCGCTCAAGAAAAGTGAAGCGCTCAAAGAAGATAAAGAAACCACTCATGGCGATCCTGGACCTTTCGGTCATAATCCCCTCGTATCTTGAAGAAGAAAACCTGCGCCTCATTTTGCCCCGCCTGGCTGCGGTCTTGAACACGCTGGATGTGAGCCACGAAATCTTAGTAGTGGACCGGACCCATGCCTACGATGCGACCGAGGAAGTTTGCCGGCTGTCGGGCGCCCGGTATGTCAACCGAGCGCCCAGCGATGCTTATGGCGATGCCGTCCGAACAGGGTTGTCTCAGTCTTTAGGCAGTACCCTGATCTTTATGGATGCTGATGGTTCGCACGCTCCGGAATTTGTTCCCCAGCTTTTCGCCGCAAAAGCCGGCAGCGACGTAGTCATCGCTTCGCGCTATGTTGCAGGCGGCCAAACGGATAATTCCGCTGCATTGATCCTGCTAAGCCGGCTCGTCAACATTGCCTACTCTGTAGTTTTAGGGCTGAAAGTCAAAGACGTTTCCAACAGCTTCAAGCTTTATGACGCCGCCCAGGCACGAGCGCTCACACTCACTTCCAGCAATTTCGACATCATTGAAGAACTGCTTTACAAGATGAAGCGGGCAAATCCCAAGCTGCGGATTCTGGAAATCCCGTTTTCCTTTAAAGAGCGGATGTTTGGGCACACGAAACGAAACCTGCTCGCCTTTGCGCTCTCATACTTTATCACTTTGATCCGTCTCCGGCTCAGTTAACGCGGATTCTCAGCTTCCGAGCGGTCGGGCTTCAGCTCCACGCTCACGCTGTTAATGCAGTAGCGCTCGCCGGTGGGGCGGGGGCCGTCGTCGAAGACATGGCCGAGATGGCTGCCGCAGCGGGCGCAGGTAACTTCGACGCGCTTCATGCCGAACGAGCGGTCTTCATGCAGGTCGACGGTGCCGGGCTTTGCGTCATAGAAGCTCGGCCAGCCGCAGTGGGAGTCAAACTTGGTGCCTGCGTCAAAGAGCTGGTTGCCGCAGGCGGCGCAGACATAGGTTCCGCCGTCTTTGGTGTCTACGTACTTGCCGGTGAAGGGCCGCTCGGTTCCCTTTTCGCGCAGCACATGGTACTGCTCCGGGGTCAAGACCTCACGCCACTCCTGCTCGGTCTTGACAACTTTCTTCTGAACATTCTCTTGGGTCATAATTTGGCTCACTTTCTATTTGTTTGAACACGTTCGGCATAAAATTCGTTCACCTCAGCTTAATTCTAGGTACAATCTATGGCATGGACGCTTTGATTTTGTTTTCGCACGGCTCCCTCTTGTGCGGGGCCGGGGAAGCTTTGGAGGCCCACGCCGAGCGCCTGCGTCAAACCGGCGACTGGCCCATTGTCGCCGTCGGCTACATGAACTATTCGGAGCCGACTTTTGCCGAAGCCGTTGCTTCTTGCACCGCGTCGGGCGCGACCCGCATTGTCGTCCTGCCATTTTTTTTAGTCCCCGGCTACTTTGTGTCTAAAACCCTGCCGGACCAGCTTGGGGCCGTTCAAGCCAACTATCCGCAGTTAGAATTCGTCGTCGCCGACGCCATCGGCTATGACGCCGGCCTCGCCGACGTTCTGATTGCCAGCGCGTTAAACCCGCTCGGCCCCGACCAGTGGCGCGACGACCTCCAAGCTGCTGCAAGAGGCTGCCGCGCCCGTCCCGACTGCCCCCTATATGCCACGCCCAACTGCCCGCGCGTCCCCGCCCCCGACACTCCAGCGCGGCCTTTTGTGGAGTGACGAGTAACCCTTGCTATTTTATGGAGTACCCTTTGCTATGAATCAACGCTTTTCTTGGAATATCGCTTTAGTTTCTTGCGCTGCCGTGCTCTGCCTGACGCACTCAGCCCATGCTCAAGTGCCTGCCAACACCGAACAAGAAGCGAAGCAGCACGCCATCCACGCCGATGCGTTGCTGGGCAAAGATGACCTCAGCGGCGCGATTTCGGAGTATCGGGAAGCAATTCGCCTTGATCCAAATTATACCTACGCGCATAGCCGGCTGGGGAATGCCCTGATTGACAGCAAGCAGTACGATGAAGCCATTGCGGAGTGCCGTAAGGCGATTGCGCTCAAGCCCACCTATGCAGACGCCCATGCAAATCTCGCCCACGCGCTTTTGGACTCCAAGCAGTACCCGGACGCTGAGGTGGAGTGCCGGCAGGCGCTAAAGATTGACCCCAAACTTGCCGCCGCCCATGACACTTTAGGGCTGATTTTGCAGCACGAAAAGCAACCGGAAGCCGCGCTGGCGGAGTGTCGGCAAGCTGTTCACTTGAAGCCGGACGACCCGGCCATGCGTAATCATTTGGGGATTTTCCTGTACCAGCAGAACCAGATTTCTGAAGCCGCTGCTCAATTCAAGGAAGCTGTTCAGATTGACCCTGCGTTGGCATCGGCACATGATAATCTCGGCCAAGCACTTTACTTTACAGATCACAAAGCGGCCATTGCCGAATTCAAAACTGCAGTTCAAGAAAAGCCGGACCAAGCGGCTTATCATGTCAACCTCGCGGGTGCATATTCCGGGGAAGGTCAAGTAGACGCCGCAATCACCGAAATGCACGCTGTTTTCGCGCTTCAGCCTAATGACCCTGATCCCCATATTGTGTTGAGCAATCTGCTGCGGCACGCAAACCATAACGAGGAAGCAGTTGCCGAAGCACGCGCCGCCCTTGCTCTGAAACCCGACAGCTATGTCGCGCACCAAGTTTTAGGTAACGCCTACGCCGCCCAGGGAAAATTGAACGAAGCTATCGATGAGATTCACGAAGCGATCCGCCTCAAGCCGGACTATGCTCCTGCTCACAACGATTTAGGAAATGCGCTCGCGGATCAGCAGCAGACGAGCGCAGCAATCGCTGAATTTCAAGAAGCTATCCGCCTTGAGCCGACCTTCACCGACCCATATAACAACCTCGGATCGGTGCTGCAAGGCAGCGGGCAGGTTGACGCCGCTATTGTACAATTCAAAAACGCGATCCGCGTAGCGCCTAGCTCCTCGAATGCTTACGACAATTTGGGTGTCGCTTACAATCAAAAACATCAGTTCGCGGAAGCGGCGGCGGCATATTTACAGGCGCTCAAAATCGACCCGAAAAACGTGCATGCCCGACTTAATCTCGGCATGGCCGAGTACAATGAGGGAAAAACCGATGCCGCACGCGCAGAGTGGACAAAAGTAACAAAAATGGGCAATGAAGATATGGCGGATAAAGCCGCTTCTTATCTCGACCAGTATCATTAAGGAGTTCATAAATTATAGGCTCAGTCATGATCCAAGATGTTCAAGAATTAGCGGCATCATTGCGCTATGCCCCTGCCTGGGCAGACAAGCTGGAAGCGCTGCGGCAGCATTCAGTGGAAACTGAGGCAAGCCTGCTGTCAACAACTTCAACAGGCCCTTTAGCGGAAGTTCGCCGGGTGCTGGCCGAAGCCTACGCATTTGCGGACGGTCTGGCAGAGGAAATAAAGACTGATGCGCCTATAGATTACCGGATCACGGCATCCAAACGGCAAAAAGTGGCCTAGTGTCCCGCCCCCGATACTCCAGCGCGGCCTTTTGTAGAGTAACCAAATTGATGCTTCAAGAATTCAGCACTACGCGCTTGCTTGCCGAACGATTACAGGAAAAGCACTTTGAAGTGCTTTGCCGGATGCACCAAAACCCATCTGTGATGGCGACATTGGGCGGCTTGCGGTCTGCGGAACAGACCCGTGAATTTCTGAACAGCAACTTGGATCATTGGCGGCAGCATGGCTATGGCCTGTGGGTTTTCGCGGCAAAGGCAGACGGACAGTTTGTAGGACGCGGCGGTTTAAGACACGTTCCTGTTGCCGGGAGTGAGGAACTGGAACTCGCTTATACACTTGAGGCCGCGTTTTGGGGCCAGGGATTAGCAACGGAAATGGCGCAAGCAATTTTGGACATCGGCAGCAAGTCATTAAGCCGGAGCAGCATTGTGTGCTTCACGCTGACAAGCAACCGGGCATCACAACGAGTCATGGAAAAACTTGGTTTTCAATATGAGCGTGACTTTGTTCACGGCGATCAGCCTCATGTTCTTTATCGTCTTGACACAGCGAAACCAGGCACAGAGTAAACAAACATTAGAAAGCAACTCAAACAATGAAAACAGCGCTTTTAGTGATGGTGCATGGGTCGCCCCGGCCTATCGCGAACCAGTCTATGTTTCAAGTGGTCGAGGAAGTCAAGGCGCGGGGCGTGTTTGATCAAGTGGAAGTTGGATTCATGGAATGCAATGCGCCGACCATTGACGAAGCCGCTGATACCTGCGCGGCGTCGGGGGCGGAGAAAGTCATCGCCGTGCCGTATTTCCTGCACACGGGAACCCATGTCGCCGACGACCTGCCGACGCTTTTAGACGAAGCGGCGGCGCGTCACCCGCACGTTCAGTTCCAGATGGGCCGCTACATCGGCACGTCGCCCAAGTTGACCGATATTCTCGCCCGGCGGGCGGAAGCGGTTAAAAACTAGGGTACCGGGCTGAACCCCTGTGCTTCAAAGAAGTAATTTCCCGCCTTCGCGGGCAACAGATTGATCAGGTAGAAATTTCGGATTGTTCTTCGCCCGCGCAGGCGGGGGCTTGCACTCCTAAAGCCCTGCCGTTCAGGGCAGGGAAACTTTTCGCATTGCCGTTCGTGGCATGGTTCTTTCCCCGCAACAACGACGTTGAAATCCTCAAGATCGCCAACTTCTCTTAGAAAGACCCACTCCTCCTATGACCTGTTTCTCTTCTCGCTTTACGGCTTTTCGCTTCACGGCTCCGCTTCTGCTGGGCCTTTCTTTGGCTGCTGTTCCGGCGCTGGCTCAATTAGCAATTGCTCAATCGGCGGCGCATGGGGTGGACCTGGCTGCGATTGACAACCGCGCGTCGCCCTGCACGGACTTTTACCAGTACGCTAACGGTAAATGGCTTGCCTCGCATCCCATTCCCGCCGACAGGCCGAGCTTCGGCGGCTTCAGCGAGCTGTACGACCGCAACCAGGCCGTGCTGCACACGATTGTCAACCAGGCGGTTGCCGGGCCGCCCGCGCCGGCGGGCAGCGTCAAGCGCAAAATCGCTGATTTTTACCGCAGCGGCATGAACACGGTTTTGATTGAGCGCGAAGGAGCCGCGCCGCTTGCGCCGGAGTTTGCCCGCATCGCGGCCATTTCCGATACGGCGTCTTTGGAAGCCGAGATCGCGCACCTGCACTCCATTGGGGTCGGCGCGGTGTTCGGCTTTGGGGTGGGGGCGGACGACAAGGACAGCCTCCGCAATGTTGCCCAGCTTGGGCAGGGCGGCCTCAGCCTGCCGGACCAAAGCTACTACTTGAAGACCGATCCGAAATCGGTCACGCTGCGGGCGCAGTACACGGCGCATATCGCCCGGATGCTGACCCTGCTGGGGGATGACCCAAGCACTGCCGCCGCCGAGGCACAGACTGTGCTGAGGCTGGAAACAAGCCTTGCGGCGGTGTCCATGACCCGCGTGGAGCGGCGTAACCCCAATGCAACATACAACAAACTGCCGCTGGCGGAAGTAGATGCCCTAGCGCCCGGCTTTTCGTATCAGCCGTACTTTATCGCCCAGGGCGTTTCCGATCCCGGCCCGATCATTGTCGGTCAGCCGAAGTTTTTTGCCGAAACCGGGCGCTTAATGACCGCGACGCCGCTGGCGGACTGGAAAACCTACCTGCGCTGGCACCTACTCAGCAGCATGGCCCCGTACCTCAGCGAAAAGTTTGTGGCGGAAAACTTTGCGTTTCGCGGCACGGTCCTCAGCGGCGCGACCCAGAACCAGCCCCGCTGGAAGCGTGTCCTGCGCGAGACAGACGGCGACCTCGGCGAAGGTCTGGGCCAGTTGTATGTCGCGCGAACCTTCACGCCTGCCGCCAAAGCGCGGGCATTGGCGCTGGTGATGAACGTCAAAAGCGCCCTGCATGACCGGCTGCTGACCCTGGACTGGATCAGCGAAGACACGCGCAAGCAAGCCTTGTACAAGCTCGCCAAGATGCGGGTCAAGATCGGCTACCCGGACCACTGGCGCGATTATTCTAGGCTGGCCGTAGACAGTCCGATTTACGTCGTCAACGTCGAAGAAGCCAATATGTTTGACTTCCATCGCGATCTTGCCAAGCTGAACAAGCCGGTCGACCGCAGCGAATGGGGCATGACGCCGCCGACCGTGAACGCTTATTATTCTCCCAGCGGCAACGAAATCGTGTTCCCCGCGGGCATCCTCCAGCCGCCGTTCTTTGACCCCAAAGCCGACGACGCTTCCAACTACGGCGGCATCGGCGCGGTGATCGGCCATGAGATGACCCACGGCTTTGACGATCAGGGCCGGCAGTTTGACGCAGACGGCAATTTGAAGAACTGGTGGACCGACGCCGACAAAAAGAACTTCCAAACACGGGCCGATCAAGTCGCCGCCCAGTTTGACAGCTTCGTGGCGGTAGACAACCTGCACGTCAATGGGCATCTGACTTTGGGCGAGGACATCGCGGATTTAGGAGGTCTCAAGATTGCGTACCTGGCGTTCGAAAAGTCCCAAGTTGGTAAACCAAAAGCCAAGATCATCGGCGGCTTCACGCCGGAGCAGCGGTTCTTTCTATCGTTCGCCCAGATTTGGCGGCAGAACGTCCGCCCGGAAGCCCTGCGCCTGAGCCTTGCCACCGACCCGCACGCCCCCAACAAGTTTCGCGTGCTGGGCCCGATCGCCAACCTGCCCGAGTTCGCCCAGGCGTTCCCCTGCCCGGCAGGCGACAGGCCAAAATTCGCCGGCGTGACCATTTGGTGATACATGCCGGGGGTGTGGAAACCCCCGGCAAAGCAATGTCCTTCGGACAAGGACACTGCAATCTTGGCCGCTTACTTCTTCGTCCGAAGGACGCTTTTCTTGCCGGGGGTTTCCACACCCTCGGCTTCTCGCTTGTTCGGGATGTTAGCCGGACATACCGTGTTTAATCATTCGGCTAGATTTGGCTGGCTTGGTCGGAACAACTTCCGCCGTAGGCC
>CAXTRL010000048.1:3684-15455 GCA_964246575.1 uncultured Armatimonadales bacterium | reverse complement strand
CGCCCGCATTCCGACCGTCAGCGCCGCGCCTGTCGCCGCCACAAAGCTGGACAGCGCCAATTTCCAAGACGAAATGCCTCTGACCATCAGCGGCATGGACGCACAGAGTTTGTCGCGCCTCAGCACGGCGCTGGCCCCGTTCCATTTCCATGTCATGGCCGGGGGCGGCACCGAAGGCGGTACGGACACCAACCCGCTGGCGCAGCATCCAACCCTTCAGCCCGGCTCGGCTGTCGGCGTGGCGCTGGTGCAGGGCGACTTTGATGCCAACGCCACCGGCACAGTCACTTATCGTGACGGCAACAGACTGCTGCTGTTTGGGCATCCGTTCCAAAATCTAGGGCCGATTGATGCCGCGCTGACCACGGCCTATGTGGTAGACATCTATCCGTCGTATCAGACTTCGTTCAAGCTTGGCTCGCCGATCAAGACCGTCGGGCGCATCTTTCAAGACCGGCCTTTTTCCGTCGGCGGCATTATCGGGCCGATGCCGCAGATGATCCCGATGACGGTGACTGTCAACGACGAATCCATTCACCGCGACAAGACGTTCCATGTCCGGGTGATCAACCATCCCCTGCTGACGGGCCGCTTTATCCCGGCGATTGCCGGCGCGGCGATTTCCCAGATCCACGGCGACCCCGGCGACTCGATGGCGACAGTCACAATGGACGTGGACGCCGAGGAAGTCGGCCATGTGAAACGCACGAACACGTATTACGATCCGCTGTCCATTGACCAGGCGGCGACAGCAGACCTCAGCAGCCTCATGGGCCTGCTGTCGTCCAACCCCTTTTATCCGCTGGCCGTTCGCAGCGTCAGCATGACCGTGACGATCCGGGACCGGCACGACACGGCTGAGATTGACCACTTGTTCGTCAATCAATCCAAGTTCGCGCCCGGCGATACCGTGAATGTGGGCGTCGTCTTGAAGCCCTACAAGCAGCCGCTTTATACGCAGTACGTGTCCGTCAAAATCCCGCAGTCCACGCCGGACGGCACCTTGCCGCTGCAAATTGAAGGCGGCGCGGAGGAAGGCGGCGGAGGCGGCATGAGCCTTTTGGCGGCCCTGCTCGGCGGCGGGTCGCCCGCCCCATCGTCCGGCCCGGCGGCGAATGTCGGCCAGTTGGTGAAGCAGTTTGAGGAAAAGCCGCAAAACAACCAGCTTGTCGCCCATCTTTCCCTGCCGACCTATGCCGTCACCGTCAAAGGCGAAAAGCTGTCCGGCCTGCCCCCCACCCTGTCCAGCATTATGCAGTCTCCGCGTACCACGGGCTTCCACAGTGTCCGTGACGAAGTCAAAGTCGCCCAGACCGTGCCGTACCTTGTTTCCGGCAGCCAAACACTCAACATCACGGTTCAGCGCAAAGACCTTTCCGACCTATCCCGCCCGTCGTCCCCAGCCACAACGGTTACCACGACCACCACATCACCCTCTGCTCCGTCCGTTCCGGCGACTGCTGACGACAGTGACAGCGCAGACACGCAAAACTTCGCTGCCGAGAACATGGCGCTGGCATCCCAAAAGAAGCTGAAGACCACCGCACCGAAGTCTGACTCGTCCACGTCTACGACCAGTACCACGACAACCAGCACCACATCAGACAGCAGCGGCGGCAGTGATGATGCCAGCACGCCTGCCGCCGTGAAGCCTGTCGGGCGCCTGCCTTTTGTGTGGCGACAAAGCACCCAGGCCGATTTCTCGGCGGGCCTGCTGACCAATGCCGCCGTGTCCAGCCTCGGCACCGTGAGCTTGTCGCCGTCCCTGGCAAAGCTCGCCGACACCACCGAAAATTACGTTTGGGCCATCCAGCCCGACGGCCACGGCAGCGCCTACCTTGCCACCGGCGACGGCGGCACGGTCTACAAAATGGACCCCGCCGGCAAGCTCACCCCATTTTTCAAGACCGGCGAACTGGAAGCGACTTGCTTGTCTTTGGATGGCCGTTCTGGCGCTCTGTATGTCGGAACCGCGCCAAACGGCCTCGTCTTCCGCGTCACGCCCGACGGCAAAGGCTCCAAAGTTTTCACCGCAAAAGAAAAATATATTACGGCGCTGGCACAGGGCAACTTTGAAGTCTACATCGCCACCGGCGGCGGCACAGGTCGCGTGTATCGCCTTAGTACAAATGCGCCAATCAAAATGCTTTCTAGCTCTGCCATGCAGGGTGAAGTAATGTTCACATCCCCGGAGGCGAATATCCTATCGTTGGCGGTTAGCAAGGACGGAATAATCTATGCAGGAAGCGCTCCTGACGGCATTGTTTACAAAATCGTGCCAAATGTTAAGACATCTTATTCCGATGCGTTGGAACTTGGCTCAGGCAATACCTTCAAACGCGTTAAGGCGAATCTATCACTTTTAGATAACAATGACTTAGTAGAAGAGTATCCACTTGTCAGCGTCCTCTATGATGCGGCGGAGCCGAATATCACGGCGCTGACGACGGACTCGCAAAGCAATGTCTACGCGGGAACGTCCGGGCCGGGCGGCGTCTACCGCATCGCACCCGACGGCGCGGCCCAGCGCCTGCCGGGACTGCCTGCCGTCGGCATCACCAGCCTCAAAACCGGCAGCAGCGACGCGGTGTATGCCGCCGCCGGCCCGACAGTCTACAAAATCAATTCCGACAACAGCGTGCAGTCCTATGGGGCGCAGGCCGACCAGCAGTTTATCTCGCTGGCGCTTGACCCGGCCACTGCGGCGGTTTATGCCGGGACCGGAACCGTCGGCTCGGTTTACGCCCTCGGCGCGGCAGGCACCGGCGCATCCACATCAGGCACGTTCCAAAGCACCGTGCATGACGCCGGGCGACGCGCCCAGTGGGGTACTCTTGCCTGGCAAGCCGACGCGCCGACCGGCAGCGCCGTCACGCTCCAAACCCGCTCCGGCGATGTCCCCCGCCCGGACACCTCGTGGAGCGCCTGGTCTGCGCCGTACACCCAAAGCGTGGGCGAGGCCATCACCTCCCCACCCGCCCGGTATTTGCAGTACCAAGCGTTGTTCAGCGAAACAAGCGCGGCGAATACGCCGAAGCTCAGCGGCGTCAGCGTCTACTTTCTGCCCCGCAACCAAGCCCCGACCGTCAGCTTGACCAAGCCCGCCGCCGGAGACGCCGTTTCCAAAACGGCCAGCCTGCACTGGACCGCTTCCGACCCGGACAAAGACACGCTTTCTTATGACGTGTCCTACTCCGCCGACGGCGGCAAGACCTGGAAGCCAATCACGGCCAACGCTCAGCTTGCAGCCCAGACGAAAACCGCTGCCGCCTCGCCAACGTCCGCTGCTTTGGCCGCGCTTCGAAGCGTCCCCGCCGCTGTTCAAGCCCAGATCAAAGCCCAGATCGCCGCCAATGCCGCCGCGACAACGCCGGGCAAATCCGCGCAGAATTTGAAAGAAACGTCCTACTCCTGGGACACGACGGCGCTTCCCGACGGCTTGTATCAAGTGAAAGTCGTCGCCAGCGACAAGCCCAGTAACCCGGTCGGCGCACTCACCGCCAAAGCCATGTCCGCGCCGTTTCTCGTCGCCAACACTGCGCCGACGCTGACTGTCGGGACGCCGAGCGTCAATGCCGACAAAACCGTCACCCTGCACGGCACCGGCCAAACCAGTCTGGCCTTCGTCCAGGCCATCCAGGCCAAAGTAGACGGCGGCGATTCCATCGCTGCCGCTGCCGATGACGGCTTGTTCGACTCCCGCTTTGAGCCGTTCACGCTGACTGTTCCTGCACTTTCGTCTGGCCCGCACAAGATCGAAGTCCAAGCGCTTGACCAAGCTGGCAACAAAGCGACGCAGACGGTGAACGTGACGGTGCCATAACAACGCCATTTAGTGCCGGCACTAGAAGTGCCGGTCTACTCGTGAATGGAAGTGTCTTCGACACTAAAGAAAAGCTTCCGAGACTATTCCGTAGTCGCGCAGCGACTTTAGTACGATAGTAGACCGGCAATTCTAGTGCCGGTGCTTTTGTGGAGTAAGCTATGCAGTGGCCTGATGGATGGGAACAAACCGTACCGGACGGTAGGCAGGCGTTGGAAGCGGAACTCAGGCGTGAACTCGTGCCTGGACACCTGCTTTACCAGGTAGCCGTCACGGTACTTGCCCGGCGAGTTGATTGCGACGACGTACTCTTTGGCTTGAACGGCTCGGCGTCTGTCACAGTGGTTCATTTGTCTTATGGCAAAGAAGCAGATACACTTTGGCCGCATACGCAAACTTTCAGCAGTCTTGAAGAATGGCAGGGGCAGCAGCCATGATAATTGTATTGCTGGGCAACAGACTCACTGAAGCCTGACTACTGCAAACGGAAACCGAGATGGTGCTGAGAAGCCGCAACGTCGTTCCTACCCGCCTGCTGGGAGACGGCTTTACGTTCCAGTTTCGCGGCTGGCCCGAAGCCGCTCAGGATTTGTGCCGTCAGTGGCGCGACAGCCTTTCAGGGGGATGAACGTACCTCGCCCTGAAGGGCAGGTCTGGAGGCGAAGCGCCAACCGCCCTGCGGACGGAAGAGTATCACAGTCGGCTCTTTGTCTTCCGTTCGCAGGGCGGTTGGCTTCTGCGCCCCTAGACCTGTCCTTTAGGGCGGGGACTTTCACGACGGGGCTTCCAGTCACTTGTCAAAAAACTTGTCAAAAAGAAAACCCCCAGGGCATTTGCCCTGGGGGTTTGTTCCGTTTTGCTCGCATGGCCCGGCTCTTCTCGCTACACAGAAAGAAGAAGCGGATATGACTTTGAGCGGCACTTAGAACTTGATCTGGAACTGGCCGACGGCAACGCCGCCGTCTTCCTTGCCGCCGCCAGCGGTGGCGTCGAAGCCGGTACCCTTGTCATCGTAGTGAACGATCTGGTACAGCAGCTTGATGCTGGCCGTGGGGCTGATCGAGTGGCCGAGGCCGATGTTGTAGTAGCTCTCATGCGGCCGTCCGGCTCGCGCCAGGGTACCGGCGCTGTTGTTCAGGCTGTACAGAACGTCCTCGTAGCCGAGGTCAACCCCGTAAGCGCTGCTCAGGCCGTAGTTGAAGCCGACCTGGTAGTGGTACAGGTGATCACCCTGCTGAAGCGGGGAATTGACCAGCGAGCCGTTGGAATTGTTGCCATAAGCCGCTTTGTAGCTCTCGTAGTCCGCCAGCAGGCTCAGCTTTGGCGTGAAGGCGAACTTCGCCGACACGACCGGGCCGCGCACGTTGGTCGGGTTAGTCCAAGCGCCCACACGTCCCCAGTAGCCGGGAGCGGAGAAGTCCGGTCCCACATACTGGTAGCCGCCCTTGAGGGACAAGCCACCGAACGTGGCGCCGATCTGATCGTCGGTGGACGAATAGCGGAAGCCGTTGCCGACGTTGTTGAAGCCTTCGTTGAAGCCCTGCGCGGAGACCGTGTAGGAAGCGTCAACCAGCAGGCCGCCCTTTTTGATGCCGGGCAGGCCGAACGGCAATGCGCCGTCGAAGTCCGCGCCGTACACCGTCAGACGGTTGTACTGAGCGTTCCCGCCAGTCGCGTTCGGGTCGTTCAGGCCGTCGTTGACGCCCAAACCGTTCAGGCCGTTGTTGGTCAAGCCGAACTGTTCCAGCGTGAAGCCAAGCGTCGCCGCTTCCGGTGCGCCAAAGGTCGCCCGGACGCCGTAGCCCTGGTTCAAAGCCGCCGCGTGGTTCGAGGCAATCAAGCCGCCGGGGCGGGACTGCGCGGGTGCGCCGTTTGCGCCCAGGTAGATGTTGCCGGTGCCAAACGGATTGCCCGCATTGACCGTGGTCAGGGTCGTGCCGCTGGAGCCGCCGTAAGGCTGCGAGAACTGGTCGGCGCTCATCTTGACGGCGAATGCATTGATTTTTGCAGGGCCGGCTTTGAGGTTGACCGCCGCGCCGTCACCGATGATGTCACCGGAGTCGGTCTGAGTCAGGTTGGTGTAGATGTCGGCATCCACCTGCTTCAGCGTGTACTTGGTGTACTGGTTGCCGAAGCGCCCGATCAGCAGCTCGCCGCCGCCGAGAGGTCCAAGCTTCACGGCCGCATCCACATACGCTTTGTAAACATTTGCGTACTGGTTGCCGGCGGTCAGGGTGCCGGGCCGCAGTTCGGAAGCGCCAAGACCACCGGCCGAGTAGCCGGGGAACGCCGCCGTGTTGCCGACCTGGCTCAGGTAGTTGCCGAAGTCCAGGTCCACGTTGGCGGTAGTCGTGTCGTTCAGCTTGCCGCGCAGATGCAGCAGAATGTCTTCGTACACGTCAGACGACGCCAGCAGGCGGTTCTGGGTGCCGGTCAAGCCCTGGTAAACACCGTTCTGGTCCAGGAAGGGCGCGTAGAAGTTGCCGTTGCGGCGGCGGGACGCATCCGCTTCGCCGATGACGTTAAGTTCACCGGTGATTTTGAGGCGGTTCTGCTCGTTGACGACCGAGCCGAGGATGCCTTCGTCGCGGCCCACACGGGCTTCCAGCGCGTCAAGACGCGCCGTATTGGCGGCGACATCCACGCCCAAACGGGTCAATTCCGGCCCGAAGCCGTTGACGAGCTGCTGCAAGGCCTGAATAGCAGCAGTGTTGCCCTGGATCTGGTTTTCTAGGTCGGAGCGCAGGGTGGCGAGGTCACCGGCCCGGACGCCGGGGTTCATCTGCGCGAGAAGGCGGGCGATGGCGACCGCGAACTCGTAGCGTGTCATCGGGCGGCGGCCACCGTAGGTGCCGTCGGGATAGCCGATGACGATGCCGGCTTTCTGAAGGGTGTCAACCGACTGGTACGCCCAGTGGTCGGTGGGAACGTCCGCGAACGGGCCGGAAGCGGCCTGAGCGTGGGACACGGCGGGCAGGCCGATAAAGGCGAGGCCGGCTGCGGCGAGAAGCACTAAAGACTTCTTCATAGAGCGTTTCTCCTTGCAGGAATGACTCTGCAGAGTGTCGTGCATCCCGGCTTGCCGTGGGCGTCAAGCTGAAAGATCAGCGCGGGAAAGCAGAGCGCGATAGGCTGACTGCGAGCTTTGCTGTTTCCCCCAAGTATCCATGTTGCCTTGAAGGTCTGAGCGAGACTGCAATCTCACGTGTCGCGATGTTTTCGGGCGCGGATATGGTTCCGCTTGTGTGCGCTTCGGAACGTGCCGGATGCATGCCGCTTCACCATCATTGGGAGAGCGGCAGAGGGAGTGCAGCATTTTGAGGCTGCTCCCAACCCCTGTGACAACCGTTTTCACGGATTGTTTCAGGGATTACACTCTTTTCTCCAATTATTTTAAAAAATAATCTTTCTTCATGTATTTTTCAGCTTTTACTCGTCAGATTGCTTGCCGAAACGCCGGGAAAAGTAATCTTCCGCCAGCAAAAGCGCGGCGTAATCGTCGTAAGGGACTTCCGGGGAGCGCATCGTGGACGGCAGCAGGCGACGCCAGCCGGGGGCCGGGTTGTCTTGGACATACCTCGCCCGCGCCCGCGCCGACGTGTTGAACTCGTCCACCAGTTCCAGCGGCAAGAGCGGAAAAACGCCCGCAAGCGCCTTCCGCAAAGTCGCGCTGTGCGTGGCGTTGCCGAGCAGCAGCCGCTGGATTTCGGGCCGCCGCCGCAGGATGTCACCGACCGCCAGCGTCAGCCGCCCCGTTTCCACCACCCGCCGCTCCAAGCAGATTGGGGCAGCGCCCGGAGCGTCAGGGCCGCGCACCACCGCCAGCCCGCACTTGGCGCGTCCGGGGTCAATGGCAAGGAGAGTGAGTGGTGCCATAGAAAAATGCTTTTGTTAAAAACAAATGAGGATGTCAGCTTCCGGCGACATGGAAATCCAGGTGCAGCAGGTCGCCGCTGTGGGTTTCCTGAGCCACGGACGCCGTAATTTTAGCATCGGGACCGGCCTGCTGGATTTGCTTGACAAGGGCGACCCAATCTGCGCGGCTGATGGGCTGGCCGACCAGCGGCATCCCGGACTGCGGGTCATGCACCGGAATAATCCCCCGTTGCAAGGCGGCCGGGCGAACTTGGTCCGTCAAAAACTGCTGCAACTGCTTCAAAATGGCATCTTCAGACTGCGTGCCGTCTACCATGCCGTGCGCGATGACGGTGCCTTTCGGGAAAACCACAATGTTGGCGTAAGGCCGCAAATCAAGCTTGACCGGCTCGCCCCGGAACGTATTGTAGCGGGCATCGGCCACCACGACAATGCTGGGCATGAAGCCGCCCTGCGCGGCGATGTTCTCTGACAGCGCATCCAGCGCCGCTGCACGGCCCGCCGCACTGCTGCCGGGCGCTTCGCCGAGCGCGGGAACGATAATCGCCGGAGCATTGTCCAGGCCACCCGCGCCGCGCTGGCGGGCGGTCAGCTCCACCTGGTCCAGAAATTCCGACAGCTCACGCCGCAGAGCATCGGGTTCCTGACGGGCGGACACCACCGCCCGGCCCAGCTCTTCTTCGCGCCGAAAAATCAGCGGGCGTCCTTCGGAGTCCTGCAACTGACGCTCCTGCGCTTGGTTCTGGCTTTCCAGCTTCGCGGTTTGCGCGTGCAGCGTGTCCTGCCTGATGACCAGCGACAGCACCGTTTTGTTGGCTTGAACCACTTCATTGCCGGCTGCCTGCGCCTGCCGCTTGGCGTCCTGCACCCCGGCGCGGGCCAGCCGCACCTGCGCCTGCGCGATCTTGAGATTGCCGCGCGTGCTGCCGAGGCCGCGCTGGGCACCAAGCAGATTTTGCTGCGCCGACGCCAGCGCCGCCTGCCGCTGCCCCAGCACCATGCGGCTTTGGGCCAGCACGGTCCGGCTTTGAGTCAGGGTCGCTTTCGTGCCTGCAAGCTGCCGGGCCACTGCCGTCAGCGTTTCTTGAGCCGCCGTCGCCTTTGCCTGGGCGGTCACCGCAAGATGTTCGTCGCGCTCCGCCCGCTGCGCGGCGTCGGTGCTGCGCCGGAGCAGCGTTTGGTTGCGCTTCGCCAGTTCGCTGTTCGCCGCCAGAAGCTGCGGGCCGCGAATCAGTGCGGTCTTGAACGTGTTGTTGAGCGAAACAAACAGCAGCAGTGTCCCGACTGCAATCACGCCGCCGGAAACGACCGTCCAAAGCATGGCCGTGTGGCGAGGGCGCAGTCCAAACGTAGAATGCCGCTTTTTGCCGATATAGCTGCCCAGGCGGTCGCCCATGTAGGCCGTGACCCCGCCCATGACAAACAAAATAAACGCGAAAAATACAATCGCCGCCATCTTATTTCGCTGCTTTCCAGATAAGACCCGAAGCGATCATCAGCCCTAGAACATCCGGCAGCCAGGCCGCCAGCAGAGGCGGAATGCCGCCGCCCTGCGCGAGATTACTCATAGTCATATACACCAGATAGTATCCCATAATAATCGGCAGCGCCCAAACGGCGCCGCTGATTTTTGCGGTTCGCGGGGAGCGCATACCGAGCGGCGCTCCAACAAGGCCGAAGATCAAACAACTAAACGGCAGCGACGTTTTGAACCACAGGCCGACTTCGGCATTTCGGATGTCGGCGCTGTCGCTGCCGCCGGACTTC
This sequence comes from uncultured Armatimonadales bacterium, assembly GCA_964246575.1. Classification (GTDB taxonomy): domain Bacteria; phylum Armatimonadota; class Armatimonadia; order Armatimonadales; family Capsulimonadaceae; genus JANXMY01. The sequence continues at coordinate 5,989 of CAXTRL010000048.1, read as the reverse complement.
ATTTCTGCGATTTGCCGTTGCAAATCATGGAAATTCAGGGTTTCCGGATCGCGCTGCAAGAAGGCCATGTTTTCCGGCGTCTTTTGAATGCCGATCGTGTCTTGAAGCTGCCCCGGCGCAGCGTAAACCAGCCCAGTTTTTTGATCTACGACCCGCGCGTCGTATAAAGTCCATTCTTTGAGGCCGCTGCCCTGCGATTTTGCGCGGGCCGCGTAGATGACCTTGCTCGGCTGCCCACTGGTGTCGTAAAACGTGATCGTGACTTGCCGCAGCACTTTCGCTTCCGCATCAAAGCCTTTTTCAATATGCACTGTGGTTTGCAGAGCGCCGTCCTTGCGGTTCGCCAGATCAAACGGCTTGCTTGTTTCGCCGACAATGTCCTGCCGGTGGTCGTTGAACTGCGCGACTTGCAGGTTCGCATACGGCGCGATCCGGTCGTTAAAGAGGTATGAGACCACGCTGACCATGAGGCCCAGCGCGACCACTGGAACAATAATACGCCCAAATGAAATGCCGCCCGCGTAGATGGCGACCGCTTCCGACTCCCGCGACAGCCGCTCAAAGCCGAGCAGCGCCGCCGCAAGCATTCCCAGTGGGAACGTATACGAAACGAACCCAGTGAAGTCCCAGCCGATAAACCGGGCGATGATCCACCAAGGAATGCCCGCTGCAATAAAGCGGGACGCGGCGATGACCGGCCCGAACGTCAAAAACAGTGTAGAAAACAGCGCAATGTACATCAACAAGCGCGGCGTGATGTCCTGCAAGATCAGCCGGTCCAGCAGCTTCAGGCGAAAAGTTTTAGCAATGACACTCATAACGTCAGTGCGCCTCCCGGCCCGCGCCGCAGGGCAAGGGTCGTGTTCTGGCCCAAGTAGTATTTCTGCGCGATGGGGTCCTGGATCAGCTCGTCGGATGTTCCCGAGGTCTTGACTTCGCCTTCCGACAGAATGTACGCCCGGTCCGTGATTTCCAGCAGCTTTTGGACGTTGTGGTCGGTAATCAAAATGCCGATGCCACGCCCTTTCAATTCGCGGATGATGATCTGCAAATCATCAATCGCAATCGGATCAACGCCCGTAAACGGCTCATCCAGCAGAATAAATGCGGGCCGGGTCGCCAGCACCCGCGCGATTTCAATGCGCCGCCGTTCGCCGCCGGACAACCGCGCCGCCAAAAGATGCCGCTTGGCGCTCATGTCCAGGCTTCCAAGCAGGTCTTCCAGCCGCTCTTTGCGCTCCGATTGGCTCAGCGGCAGCATTTCCAAGATCAGCATGATGTTCTGCTCGGCGGTCAGCCCCCGAAACGCGCTCGGCTCCTGGGCCAAGTAGCCGATGCCTTCCTGAGCGCGGCGATACATCGGCAGCCGCGTGATGTCTTTGTCGTCCAAAAGCACCCGCCCGCCGTCGGGCTTGACCAGGCCGACCATCATGTAAAACGACGTAGTTTTGCCTGCGCCGTTCGGCCCGAGCAGCCCGACAATCTCGCCCGGCGCGATGTCCACGGAAACGCCATCGACGACTCTGCGGCTTTTGTAAGTTTTTTGCAGCCCTTCGGCCCGTAAAATTGGCATGGTTATTCCAGACGCAGCTCGATATTATCATGGCCCTTAAAGATGTCTATCAGCACTTCGAACAATGTTCCAGGACGCGGGTTGATCTGCCCTTTACTATTAGAATGCAGAACGATAGGCATGTTCTTAAAGTAAGAAAGAGTTTCTTCCGGGCCTAACGCCTGGCGGGAGACTGCTGACGACTTCCATAAAACAACAAACTTTTCCGGTGTACCATAGCCGCCGTAGAGAATGTCATCCAGAGCATCTAGGCTGTTGCCCTGCCACTCCGAGTTCGGGACGAACGCATTGATACTCGCAACAATTTCCGGCCAGGTACGCGCCTCGCTACCGTCAATGACATAGACAGGAACCTGCGTTCTCGATGCGGTTAAAGCTTCCATAGAGTTTGTCCTAGCTTTTGATGTCTTTCTTAGCGGATACGCCAAAATGAAGGCAGCCCTGCGTCTCCATAATGCGTGTTGGTATAGTACAGTTCGCCGGTTGTCGTGTTTCGCACGATGCGGCGCGGGCCGCGCGTTAACACTCCTGCGGGCGGCGCAACATCATATTCCAGATAGCCGCCTGCTCCAAGCGTTCCTGGCAGCGCGTCTCCGTTCCTCGTCATCAGGTTCCGATATAGCCTTCCGAAAGGGCCGTAGTATTGCGGGTGAAGCCAAAGCGGTCTTGTTCCTGCGTTTATGTGGCTAATCGCATTGACGATAGCAGCTTCTTCACTGGCGGGCAAACTCC
>CAXTRL010000048.1:0-3674 GCA_964246575.1 uncultured Armatimonadales bacterium | reverse complement strand
ATGAGCCAATTTCCGGTCGCGGGCATCCCTGCTCTCCATTCACTTTACTGTTAAGCGCACGATGTCTTGATGCTACTGCGCCGGCGTGAGCGTCAGGTGGCCGGGGCCGGTGTCTACTGCGGGATACTCGCTCCCTGCGCCCAGCAAAACGGTGGCGGTGTCCGTCGTCAGCACGGACGGCTCGGCGAGGAAGCCGGACTTGGTGATGACTTTGACATGGCCCGTGAACTTCATCGTGCCGCCGCTTGGGCGGGAATGGTCCGGCAGATACACCGCCCGGTCGGAATCAATCTCAAATTCCTCGCTTTGGAGCGGCTGACGGATATGCGCGATTACCTGCGAGCCGGGCGTCGCTCCCCCTTCGGCGACCGCCCGCTGGATGCCTGATTGAATATCCGAGGTTTGGGTCTTGCTGCCCGGCGCGGAATACAGCTTGATGTCGGCGGCGTACAGATCGTAATTGTCCGACGTAATTTTGACATGGCCGATTAAATCCGTGAAGGCCGGATCTGATTTGGACTTGTCAAAATCCAGATGCACGGTCCCGATGTGGATTTTCGTCGTGTCGGTCTGGGCATAGAGGGCAGGCATCAGCGCCGTTAGCAGCGCTCCCATCAAGAAAAAGTTTTGGGTGTTCTGCAAATTGTGTTCCTAAAATGTCGCCGTACCGTGGCCGCCGCCGGTGAAGAAAACGGACCGGACTTGGGTATCGGCGACCATGCGCGGGCCGGTCAAGGTCCCACCGGTTTTGCCGTTGCGGTAAAACACATGGCCGGTCGCCACCATCTTGTTTTGGCTGGCGTACCAAACCACCGTGTCCGCCGTCATCTTGGTTCCCGGCTCAGTCAGCGATTTGACCACGACGCCGCCGAAGCCGGTCACGGTGACGGACTTGCCGATGCTTTTGACAAGCGCACGCGGCGCTGTCAGAACCGCCGAGGCAGCCCCATTCTGGTACAAACGCGCCCACAAGGAAGCCGCATCGCCGTGAAAGCCGCCGGCGTCTGATTGAATGTTCCCAGAAGCGCCGCGCAGCTCATAAAGCATCTTGCCGGGCCGCTTGGGGTCCGGCAGCGTGGCGGAAAAAGCGGAGCTAACGCCGCTGATACTTTCAGGCGCATTCTTTGCGGGAACATTTTTGCCCCTCGGTGCGTCTTTTTTCGGGACAGCCGGAACGGGCGAACACGCATTCAAGATCAGGCCGCTGAAAATCAAGCCGCAAAAGGCCGACAAGAAAAAAGAAGTACGCTGGTTTGTTTTCATAAAGTGTAGTATACTTGATACGCGAAAATCCGCGCAAAAATTGCCGCGCAAAAGTTGCCGGGGCCGCGATACAAAAGAGTGTAACACAGAACGCTCCGCTTTGGCAAATCACGGCAGCAGGCACAAGCTGAATAGAAGACAAGTTTTATAAGGAGAATGAATGGCACGAGCAGTGGTGACCGGCGGGGCCGGTTTTTTAGGGTCTCATCTTTGCGACCGGCTTCTGGCCGAGGGCTTTTCCGTGGTCGCCGTGGACAATCTGGTCACCGGCAGCACGGACAACATCGCGCATCTGCACGATCATCCGAACTTCGAATATGTGAAGCAGGACATTATCCAGCCTTACACAGTCGACGGCCCTGTGGATTATGTCTACAACTTCGCGTCTCCGGCAAGCCCCATAGACTTCGCGAAGATACCGCTGGAAATACTCTTAGTCGGCTCGGCGGGAACACACAATACCCTGGAGCTGGCCCGCCAAAAAGGGGCCAAGTTTTTAATGGCGTCTACGTCGGAAGTTTACGGCGACCCGCTGGTCCATCCCCAGCCCGAAGAATACTTCGGCAATGTCAACCCGCACGGAATCCGCGCCGTCTACGATGAAGCCAAGCGCTATTCGGAAGCCGTGACATTCGCCTATCGCCGCAAGTTTGGGATGGACGCCAAAATTGTTCGCATCTTCAACACCTACGGACCGCGCATGAGACTTGACGACGGCCGGGTTGTCCCCGCATTTGTTTCGCAGGCGCTGCGAGGCGATCCGCTGACGATTCTCGGCGACGGCAAGCAGACCCGCTCGTTTTGCTATGTGTCGGATCTCATTGACGGCATCTACAAGCTGTCCCAATCGGAGCAGTCCGGCCCGATCAATATCGGCAATCCCATCGAGCGGACCATGCTGCAATTTGCCGAAGAGATTCTCAAGGCAACCGGCAGCAAGAGCGAAATCACTTATTCTCCGGCGACCGCCGATGACCCCAAGCAGCGCCGCCCGGACATCACGAAAGCCCGCGCTCTGCTCGGCTGGGAGCCGCGCGTTGCCCTGGAAGACGGCCTTCAAGATACCATCGCATATTTCAAGACAAAGCTGTGACGGTTTCGGTGCGGGACGTGTGACGCATCACACAGTTTAAATAGAAAAAGCAGGGTAAAAACAAGGCACGATCAAGTGGCTGGGGAACGCAGGGTTCGCCCTGCGCCCGACTGCCCGTTCTGCCGACAATGGAAACAGAAAAGCGGACTATCCGTAAAAGGCAACCCCGACTGTGCAGCTACGACAAGAAAACCTACAGCGCCAAATCCAGGCCCAAAAGCTGGCGCCGCATTTAATCCAGGCCAACACTCTGCTGCAATGCTCCACGCTGGAACTCCAGCAGCTCATTGAACAAGAGCAGCAGGAAAACCCGGCGCTGGACAGCCTGGACGAAGGCCGGGAAGTCCCGGCGGAAATGGGCTGCCGCCTGTGTCCCGGCAGCCGCATTGGCTCCTGCGATCACTGCCCTTTCAGCCGCGCTTCCGTGGCTGAGAGCAGGCTGGAAGACCATGAGGGCGGCTTGTCGCTTGCCGAAAGCCAGGCCATTGCGGCGGCACGCGGCGAAGAAACGCCGGAAGAAGAGCGGCTGGCGGCGCGGGCGGAAAACGAGTTCGGACACAGCGGCGAGGAAAGCGGCGGCGAGTTTGACCCGCTGCTGCTGGCCCGCACCCAGACGTCGCTGGGCGAGCAGCTTCTCCTGCACCTGCGGGCGACTTCTCAGTCGTCCGAAGAGATGCTGATCGCCGAGTATCTTGTGGACAGCTTAGACGAGCGCGGCTACCTGCAAGTGGATCTGGACGAAGCCTGCGCCGTACTGCGCGTCCCGTGCAGCCTGCTGACGCTTGGGATCGAGCGCCTGCAAAACTGCGACCCGCCGGGCATCGGCGCACGCGACCTGCGGGAATGCCTGCTGTTGCAAATCCGCCATTTGCACGAAGAAAGCGGCGATGCGGCGGTTGACCCGGTCGCCGTGCAGATTTTGACCGAGCACTGGGCCTCGCTGACTCAGCACCGGCTCGCGGTTGTCGCCCGCCGCATGGTCCTGCCGCTGGTCCGGATTGAAGCCGCAGTTGCATTTATTCAAACGCTGAAGCCCAACCCCGCTGCCGGATTTCGGCTGCCGTGGGACCACACCCAGAACGGCCAAAGCCGGAGCATCCGGCCCGACGTCGTCATCCGGCGCGGCGGCATCGGCTTCACAGTTGAAGTGCTTGGCTTTGACAACACGTCGCTTCAAGTCAACCCGTACTACCGCGGCCTTTATGACTCCATTCGCTCCGGCCAGTCCGAGAGCGGCACAACCCGCCTGTCCGCTGACCATCAGAAGCACGTCATCGCGTATGTGGAGCGGGCGAACATGTTCCTCAAGAACTTGCAG
>CAXTRL010000047.1:0-15475 GCA_964246575.1 uncultured Armatimonadales bacterium | reverse complement strand
CGACGCTGCTGCCGGACGCAAACCGCGCCGCTTGACCGCCGATCCACTGCTCTGCGTCGCTTGTCGCGTAAGGGTGCGGTAGGTTCAGCGTCGTGTCTGCGACTTCCGGCGCTCCGGCCAGGCGCTGCACGTCTGGGGCGTCGCCCAGAACGAACGGGCGCAGGATCAGGCGGGCTGTTTCTAAAATAAGCTGCTCCATCGGCGATTACCCCAGCGTTTTCAAGTTTTCCGGGTTCAGCGGCAGAAGCTCGTCTAAGACAAACAAGCCGTCTTTGCGGATAAGCACGTCGTCAAAGTAGATGTCGCCGCCGCCGAACTCCGGGCGCTGGATAAAGACCATATCCCAGTGGACGACCGAGCGGTTGCCGTTGAACGCCTCGTCATACGCGCCGCCCGGCGTAAAGTGGAACGAGCCGGCGATTTTCTCGTCAAACAGAATGTCTTTCATCGGCTGCATGACATACGGGTTAAAGCCGAGCGAGAACTCGCCGACGTAGCGTGCGCCTTCGTCGCTGTCCAAGATCGCGTTCAGAGCATCCGACGTGCCGCCGCTCGAAGCGGCGTGGACGATCTTGCCGTTCTCAAAGCGCAGGGTCACGCCCTCAAAAATTGTTCCCTGGTAGATGGTGGCTGTATTAAACGCAATGGTGCCGTTGACCGAGTCCCGCACTGGGGCGGTGAAGATCTCGCCGTCAGGGATGTTCGCCCGGCCCGTGCAGGGAATGGTCGGGATGCCTTTGATGGAGAACCGCAGGTCGGTTCCCGGCCCCGTGAGGCGGACTTGATCGGTGCGGTTCATCAAGGCTTTTAGAGGCTCAATTACGGTATCCATTTTGGAATAATCAAACGTGCAAACGTCAAAGTAGAAGTCCTCAAACGCTTCGGTGCTGAGGCCGGCCATCTGGGCCATCGCGGGGGTCGGCCAGCGCAGGACGACCCATTTGGTATGCGGGACGCGGGTCTGGGAGTGCACCGGGTTCCACCACAGCGAGCGGTACAGCTTCATGCGGTCATCGGGGACATCGGACAGCTCCGCGCTGTTGTCCGCGCCGCGCAAGCCGATGTAGGCGTCCATTTCGGCCATCCGCGCCCGCTCCAGCTCGCCGGTCAGCCGCATCTGCTCTTCAGTGGCGTTCTGGTAGAGCGCCCGCAGGACTTTGTTGCTTTTTACGGTGACAAAAGGCAGGCCGCCGGCTTCGGCGATACGGTTCACTAACGCCGTGATGACATCTTCAGGCGCATCGTAGGCTTCTATCAGGACTTTTTCGCCGGGCTGGACACGGGTGGAATGGCCGATCAAAATGTCGGCGAGTTTTGCGACGCGCGGGTCTTTCATAGAGACTGTTCCTTTATTGACAAGAATAGGAAGAGTATACCCGTCTTACGCGCTGCGATAGGATAGATTGGATATGGGTATACTGCGGGCAGTAAGCCTTAGAAAGAATCTAAAACCATGCCTGATTATGAGCATTCGCTGACGATTGAAGCGTCCCCGGACACCGTGTTCGCGTTTGTTTCCGAGATCGCCAATTTGCCGAAGTACCTGCCGACAACTCATCAGGCCGAAGCCCAGCCTGGCGGGCGCGTGCGGGTGCAGGGAGAAGCCGGAGGACATAAATACGACTCCGACGGCTACTTTCGGTTAGACAAACCGAACTTTCGCATGGAATGGGGTTCCGACGGCGAAAACCGCTACTTGGGCTGGCTGGAAATTGACGGCGCGGCGGATGAATGCGAGGTAACGGTGCATTTGACCTTTCAGCCGAAGCCGGAGCAGGGGGAGCGCATGGATGAGCAGACCGGCGACCGGGACAAGACCATCTCGGACGGCCTGATCGCGTCGCTTGAATCGATCCGCAATTACGTGGAAGGCCACGGCGGCAAAGTCGAACCGGCTGCGGCTTCGTAAAGCTCTGACTGCCGCAAATGCCGCTTGCATTATTTGGCGGCGTGTGCTAAAATAGGCTGTTGAAGTGCTGGGAAGGTGGCTGAGTGGTCGAAAGCGCACGTTTGCTAAATGTGTGGGTGTCAAAGCCCCGCAGGTTCGAATCCTGTCCTTCCCGCATTTTGAGGCGTCTTCAACAAGCGCCGTAAGAACCCATTTCAAAGCGCTGAAATGGGTTCTTTTTCTTTAGGTACTTATCATGCACGAAGACTTGCCAGTAATGGAATCCGTAAACTGGCGGCGGTTTTTGCAACTTGACGCCAAATCCGCCGCCGTGCTGATTGGCTGCACGCTTTTCTTGATTGGCTTTCTCGCCGTCCTGCCGCACTGGCTGCGGGAGCGGGTACAGGCCGATTTTGCGGGCACTGCCGCTCAGACCGCGCCCGGCAAAGTCACGGCGCTGCAAATCTCGCCGGTCAGCACGGGCGGCGATAGCCTCTTTAATGCCGTCAACTTGTCGTTCGCCGGCCACGCCGTCTATTACGCCCTGCCGCCGACAAGCCACTGGAAGCCGCGCCGCAATCAGCCGGTCCGTGTCGTGTTCCGCGTGGGCCGCAGGAGCCAAAGCGTCCACATCGACTCGGTGACGCCCGAATAGCCGCCGCCATGCCCAAAGCCTTTTTCGCGCCGCTGTTTTTGCTGGATGTCGCCGCCACGCTTTTCATGTGGGGCGTGATTTGGACCATTCAATTGGCCCAATATCCGCTGTTCGCCCGAATTGGAGCCGCGCAGTGGGGAGAGTACCATGCGGCTTACACACGCTCCATCACTTTGGTTGTGCTTCCCGCGATGGTGACCGAACTAGGGACATCCGGACTGCTGGCGCTGGTTCGCCCTGTCTGGCTGTCATCAGCGCTGCTGTGGGCGGGCTTTGCCTGCGCCCTGCTGACCTGGGCGGTGACATTCTTCGTGTCTGTGCCGCTGCATGATACGCTTGGACGCGGCTTTGATGCCGATGCCATTGGGCGCCTCGTGGCGACCAACTGGCTCCGCACCCTATTTTGGACAGCCCATGCCATTATCCTGCTGACGCAGATATGGCGTCTGCTGCCGAAGCCATGACAAGAAAAAGCCCCTTGCTTGATACCAAGCAAAGGACTTTTTGAGGAGCTGCCAGACTAGGACTCGAACCTAGAACCTACACATTCAGAGTGTGCCGATCTGCCAATTGATCTATCCGGCAATTATTGATACTTGTTGACATGCTACTTCTTGTTGTTTCGCCCTGAATACGTCTTTGTCTGACTGTGACAATTTGGGCAAAGCAGTTGCAGATTGTCAAGACAGTTATCGTTCCTGACACCGTTGATATGGTGTAAGTGCAAAGAAAGTGGTTGATTAAGCCATTCGGTAATGCCGCATGCTGCACATCTACAGTCAAGTAGACCATCGCCGATAAGACGCCAGCGGAGATGGGAACGCGCTGTATTTCGTTGCTGCGCTGTCAATACCTCGATCGGTATCCGGTAATCTTTACGCGTTACAACCTTGCCGTCCCGAATAGCATTATACCATGCTGTTGTGCAAATACCGAAATGTCTTCGGCACTGGTTAACGCCATTTCCTGCATCATAATACCGCTGCACTTCGGCCCAGTTGTGGACTTTGTAGTTGGGCGGCGAGTTGACACTTTTGGCGTGGTACGAAATTGTAGACTTGGCGCAGCCGAGTTCTGCGACAATCTCTTTGTACGTTTTGCCAGCGGCCAGCAGGGCGAGTATTTGCTGTTTCATGGCCTTCCTTAGCGCGGTGGAACCCAGCAACTATACCCGCCCTGATGCAGCCTTGTCAAGTCGTTTCTGCTACGGCGCGGGCAGGGCCGTTAAAGGAGTTAAGTGCAGGAGCAGGGCTGGCTCGTCTTCCGCTTCAATCTGCACCACCGTTTCGCCTTCGGGCGTGACATGCACTTGCAGGCTTTTCGGGCCGGCAATGAGGCGCTCTATGTGGTCCTCGCCTTCCGTGCCGAGCATCAAGACCAGCGAGCCGGCGTCGCTGCCCTTGTTTTCCAGGGTCATGCCGACAAACGGCAGGTTCTCGGCGGCGTACTGATCGCCGACATCGGTTCCGACCATTTCCAATGTCGCCGTTTCGCCCGCGTGCTGCTTGGAAAAGTCTTCGGCAAAAGCGGCCCAGTCGCTTGGGTCAATCGTTTGTGTTTGGTCCATCAATGTTCCTTTCAGGAAGTAGTCTGCGCTTTACTTACCCAACTTAGGGAACATTAACGCCGCGTGCCGCGACCCAGAGCTTGTACCAATCCGTGCGGGACAGCGTGATGGAGGCTGCCGCAGCGGCTTCTTCAATGTGCGCGGGGTTATTGGAGCCGACCAGTGGGATAATCTTTGCCGGGTGCGCCAGCAGCCAGGACAGCGCAAGCTGTCCCGGCGTGGCATCGCCGTAAGCCGGCCCCATCTCGCGGAGCGCGGCCAGCGTCCGGGCAATCGCTGGGGACGCATCGGCAGGAACTTCGCGGCGGCCCGACAGCCAGCCGCCGCCCAGCGGGCTGTAGGCCAGCGGCGTGATGCCAAGCGCGAGGCACTGGTCTAACACGCCGTCGCCGCTGTCCGCTCCTGCCGCTTCACTTGTTGCTGTGCCGCCCGCCGCGCCTTCGTAGATCGGGTCCAGCCGCAGCAGCGAAATGGAAATCTGATTGGACACGATCGGAGCCTTCAAATACTTTTGTAGCGCCAGCGTTTGCTGGGGATAGTAATTGGAGATGCCGACAGACTTGATCAAGCCTTCGTCTATCAATTTATCTAATACGGCGGCAGTTTCGGCGGGGTGACTGAGTGGGTCCGGGCGGTGCAGTTGGTACAAGTCGACATAGTCCACGCCCATCCGGGACAGCGAGCCTTGCAGGCTTTCCCGAATGTAGGACGGCTCATGCTCGTAATAGCCCCGGCGAATGCCGACTTTGGTGGCGATATAGATTTTCTCGCGGCTGCCGGGAACGGCTTCCAGGCAGTCCTTGAAGATGGACTCGCAGGCGCTCCAGCCGTAGATGTCGGCATGGTCATAGAACGTGATGCCGGCCCCAAGCGACGCCTCAAACGCGGCGATCGCTTTGCGGCGGTGTTCCGGGCCGACTTCCGCCGGGTCCCACGTTCCCGCCAGGCCCATGCACCCCAGGGCGATGCGCGAAACGGGAACCCCTTCCGGTCCAAACGGCTGCGTTGGCATAGATGTTTGAGTGGGCATAGGTTTACTTTCTAAGGATCACAATGTCGCGCCAGAAGCCCCGCCCTGAAGGGCAGGTCTGGCGGCCTTCGACCAACCGCCCTACGGGCGGAAGATCAGAATGGCCGGTTTTTATCCTCCGCGCACCGCGCGGTTGGCGTCTTCGCCGCTAGACCTGCCCTTCAGGGCGGGGCTTCTGGGTCACGCGGCCCGTGCCAGGCTGTCCATCTGCTTGCGGACGGAATGCAGGCCGTACAAGCACAGCTCGAACTCGTCTGAAATCTTTTGCAGTGTCTGCGCTTCCTGCCGGTAGTCGCCGTAATCGTGGGATGCGGCAATCGCGTAGCTGTTCTTGCCCTGCTGAACGTAATCCAGCAGGTGATCCCGCCGGGTCTGCGCCTGCAAGCGCGGCAGGCTTTCCGGGTAAACGCCTGCCCAAAAGAGCGTGAAATCGCCGATATGCTTGTGGACTTCGCGCTCCCGGTTAAACGAAGTTGCAGCCAAGCGAACGTCGGCATGAAGCAGCATTTCAGCGACTTCTTCCAGCGGACGGCCCGACAGGTCCTTGATCTTGTAAACTTGCTTCATGTGCGCGAAGTCTACCAGAACGTCGGCAAGATAATCCGCGACATGGGACTCATAAACGCCGAGCGTCTGCACAAAAGCACGTTCCACCAATGCGCCGAACAGCCGCCGCAGAGTCGGATCAGCGTTTGATGAACTTTCCTTGAATGACATAGGGTTCTCCTTGCAGTGCCAAATAGGTAATTGTTGGCGACAAAGAAGCACGTCATTGCGCTTGCGGGCTGCCCCCGGCAGATCCAAAGGCAGATTTCGGCGGCGAAACTATGGGACTATTCAGCGCAGGGGCAGGAAATTCCTGCATAACTCAGGACGAGTGACTAAAGTCTCTCGCTGGAAGGTACTTGGAAGTACCACCTGTCCAGGGGACAGAAGAGCAAGAAAGAACTGACTAATCCTATCTGCTGTCCCCTGGACAGGCGGCGTTTCTAAACGCCTTCCAGCGAGAGACTTTAGTCACTCGCACCCGGATTCTTATTTTTCACAGCCAGATTAATGCGACTGGGGAACGACAATGCCGAGATGCACCAGATAAATCAGCGCGACGCCCAGCGCGATGCGGTAGATAATGAACGGCATCGTCGTGTGCTTTTCGTCGCTTAAATACCCCAGCAGCCAGCGGACGACAATGTACGCAAAGATGCCCGCAACTACCGCCGCAAAGATGTACGGTCCCGCCACTTCATTGAGGCTTGGGGTAGCAACGTGCGGGGCTGCGGCGGCAGCCGCGCCGTGGACCGTGTCCCCAAACTGCTTCGGGAACAGCGTCTTGATCAGCTTATACAGCCCTGCCAGGGTAATCGCAGGCACCGACAGCAGAAACGAAAACCGGGCGGCTTCCTCGCGCTCTAAGCCTAGAAAAAGGCCGGTCGTAATTGTGACGCCGGAGCGGGACGTGCCGGGAATAACCGCCAGCGCCTGCACAGCGCCGATGCCGACAGCCTGCCCCAGCGTCAAGCTTTCCAGCCGCCGCGTTTTCTTGCCCAGCAGCTCCGCTGCCAGCAGAAACAGGGCTAAAATGATCATCGCGCCCGCAATAAAGTATAGGTTGCGGTACTGCCCGTCAATCTTCTTTTCCAAAGCGAGGCCCGCAATGATGATTGGAACAGTAGCGAAGACAACGTACCAGGCCAGCCGCGCGTCTTCGTCGCCTTTCGGGAAGATCACCCCTTTCTGCAGGCTGCGGCCAAGCCCCGCGAAATAACGAGCCAAGTCTTTGCGAAAATAAGCGATAATCCCGACCATCGGCCCAAGCTGCGCGATAGCCGAGAACGCCGCCCCGGTGTCGTTCGGCCAGGAGTTAGGATAAAAATGGTTCAGCAGCGCGGGCAGAATTCGCATGTGGGCGGTGCTGGAAACCGGCAAAAACTCGGTGATGCCCTGGACTATGCCTAAAATCAGAGCTTGAAAGTAGGAGATATACGGCGTGTAGTTATCGGTCGGCGGCGGCAAAAGCACAGTCTCCTCTGGTTGGCAATATGGCAGCGCGGCAGGAGCCGCAGGAAATGTTTCATGGAAGAAAAATAATGGCGAAGCGACACGGGAAAGGACGGATGCTCGGGCATACAGGTCAGCGTTTCGCCATCTCCGCTTTTGGCATTACACAAGGCCACATCCACCACAGACGGCGCATAACGCTGAGTTTTGGCTGTGACCTTCTTGGCCGCATCCTTGCCTGTGATCGGATCGCGCGGAATATTCTGCTGCACTGGCGTATTTTAAGTCGCTTGCCATTGACAAGACAACTGGTGAGAATCCAGATGCAGTATCTCATTGCCGTCTCCAATATGGAGGCTCGGATAATCGTAAGTGCTTCCGACAGCTAGGACCACTTCACCAGGGGAGAAGCTAAATTGCAGCGCTTGAGGACTGTTGACCTCCCTGAACACGACTACTTGCTTTAGTTCGCAGCCAATATAATTTTTCCAGCTAGGCGTGGAGTCTGCCGGCAACTCTTTCCAGTGCTCTCCAAAATACTGCATGATCTCCAAGCTGGAAGAAACAAGATATGGCATGATGTGAAACATGATGCCGCCGACGCCTTCTGTGAATTCTGGCTTGCTTGCCCATCCTATGACAAGGCGAAAATCATCAAAGTATAAAATTACCGCCTGGCAGCCACCTGACGCATTGGGATTGTTCGCATCAAAGTCTGCATAATCACTGCTGAGGACCGCGAAGCTGACCCGATGCAGACACTTACCGACAACACCTGCAAGCGGATGGTTAACCATCTCATCGAACCTGCGTTTCCAGTGCTCAGTGTTTGTCATTTCGGTGATTGTCATTGTTGTCATGGAAACTCCAAAAACGAATAAAGGCCGCCGCTAGAATCATATCTCAATCCTCGCCCTGTGGCTGCGGGTCCTTTGAAGTCAACTCCTTCGCTTCGGTTAGGGAAAGAGCCAGTCGAGGCAGGGTCTGTCAGACTGTCATCAACAATATCTTGGGCAGGCCCGTTAAAAGAAGCAGGGTTTCCGCCCGGAATGTGCGGGAACTTGCCCTGCCGTGAAGCGCCTTGGCCATGTTTTTGCAGCTCACGCCGCGCACGAGTGAAACCATTCTTTGAAGGAGCGCTGGCTGCATCCGAATAAGGCTTTACGTCACAGTTGATATTATGTACCCAGATTTCTCCAGTCGTGGCTCCGGCAGAGAATGTCCAGTCATCGGCACGGTCGGTTTGTGACCCGTGTCGCCGTCCAGGCTCCCGGCGTACAGGTCAGAGTTTCTGCTTTAAATCTTTTGTTCGGTTCACTGCGTCTTTATCATAAGCGGCGGCGCGGCCTGCGCTTCGGTGCGGGCCAGGCGGCGGGGGCGCAGGATGTAATGAGCGATCAAAATGCGCCCAATCGCGGCCAGCGGCGCGGCTAAAAACATGCCGAGCAAGCCGAAAAACTCTGCGCCGATCAGCAGCACGATAATCACGACGGCGGCGTGCAAATGAATTCGGTTCCCGATAAATTTCGGCATCAGCAGCTTGCTTTCCACCAGATGCAGCAGGCTGAAGAAGATCAACACTTTGAGCGCCAACTCCAGCCCGCCGCCGTGGCTTGCCGGCAGCACAGCGGCCAGCAGCACAATCGGAATGCCGCCGAGAATAGGCCCGATAATTGGGATCGCCCGCGTCACGCCCGCCAGCAGCCCCAAAATCAGCGCATAAGGCATGTGGATCAGCGACAGACCGGCATAGACCACGGCTCCGGCGATGACGCACAGCCAGAGCTGGGCGATAATATAAGTCCGCATGATGCCTGACGACTCCCGCAGCAGGGTCAGCGTCTCGCGCACACGCGAGCGGGGAACCAGGGCCAAAAACTCATTGCGAAGCGCATGACCGTCCAGCACGAAATAGAACGCCAGCACCGGAATCAAGATGAGGTCTACGATGCGGGCGAGGCCCGTTGCCGTCGCCAAGAGTGCGTTTTGCAGCCAGGGCAGCGGCGAGAAGCTGTCCCCACCGCTGCCGCCAGGCCGATGCAGCAGCGCTTGAAGGCTCGGCGGCAGGCCGTTGTACTCGCCTTGCAGCATGGCGGCATAGCGGGCGATTTTCTGCTGGTACAGCGGCAGATTGCTGGCAAGCCCGTGAAGCTGATCGGCAAACGGTGAGACCATCAACGAGGCACCCGCATAAACTAGGTACCCGAATGTGAGAAACACAAGCAGTGTCGCGCCCAGACGCTGCGTCCGGGGCCGCACCTTCGGGATGCACCGGCGGCACAGTCCATTGACCGGGCCAACCAGCGCGAACGCCAGAATGGACGCCACAATGATGTCGGTCAAGATCGTGTGGATGCGCCAGACGAAGTAGACCGTAAAGGCAACAAGGGCCAGCCGCACCAGCAGCTTCCAGAACTGCCCGAACCAAAGTTCCGCGCTGTGCGCCGGCTCGCGCCTGGGAATAGGATTACGGGGGATGACGTTCATAAAAAGCTGTTCATAAACGGGTATTTGTAAGTGCGTCGGCGATACGCTGTGCGGCCAGCCCGTCGCCGTAAGGAGACACCGCGCGGGCCATGGCGGCGTAAGCGTTGGGGTCAGACAGCAGGCGCGATGAGGCGGCAACAATGAGGGCCATGTCCGTGCCGACCAGTTTGGCTGTTCCTGCCGCGACCCCTTCGGGCCGCTCAGTGGTTTCGCGCAGGACCAAGACGGGCTTGCCTAAACTGGGCGCTTCTTCCTGCACTCCGCCGGAATCAGTCAAAATCAGCGCGGCTTTCTGCTCCAATTTGACGAACGGCACATAATCCTGCGGCTCAATCAGCTTCACGCGCGGATGCCCGGCCAGCGACGGCGTCAGTGCCTCGCGTACTAAAGGGTTCAGATGCCACGGCACGACGGCAACAGTTTCCGGGAAAGCGTCCACAATCTGACGTACCGCCGACCCGATCCTTGCCATCGGTGCGCCCCAATTTTCGCGCCGGTGGGTCGTGACTAAAATCATGCGGCGCGGGTCGGCGAGTATCTCTGCCAGCACGGGATCGGTCGGCGCATATGGCTTCGCGGCCACCGTCAAGAGCGCGTCAATGACCGTGTTGCCTGTCAGAACAATCGCGTCGTCCCTTACCCCATCGGCTCGGAGGTTGGCGGCGGATTCGGGCGTCGGCGGAAAATGCAAAGTCGTCAGCCGCGTCGTCAAGAGCCGGTTCATTTCTTCCGGGAACGGGTCGTATTTGTTGCCCGTTCGCAGCCCGGCCTCCACATGCCCGAACTTAGCCTGGTGGTAGAACGCGCCGAGCGCGGCCACGAATGTCGTGGTGGTATCCCCCTGCGCCAGCACCCAGTCCGGCTTTTCGGCAGCCAAAATCGGGTCCAGACCGCTCAAAGCCCGCGTCGTTACCTGCGAAAGTGTTTGCCCCGACGTCATAATATCCAGGTCATAGTCGGGCGCGATCTCAAAGACCGACAGGACTTGATCCAGCATGGATCGATGCTGCCCCGTTACCGCAACGCGGACCGCGAACTCGTCAGGTCGCCGCATCAGTTCCAGCACCACCGGCGCCATCTTGATCGCATCGGGCCGGGTTCCAAACACACACAAAACTTTTTGCATACTCAAGCCAATTGCCGACGCTAGAATTATTTACAGCAGCACATTCTTCCACACTTCAAGCCGTTTCGTCTTTACCAATCCGCTGGGACCCGTGGCGGACGTGCATGACACGCACGGTTTCCTCGCCGATAATGTCAAACAACACCCGGTAGACTGTCTGCCCCTTGCGGTACAGATACTGATGCACCTCACGGCCCGAAAAGTCATCGTTTTCTGGGGCAAGAGGACAGCGGCCGGGAAAAACAGCAAGACCGGCAATTGCTCTCAAGAAACCGTCATACCACTCGCCTGCAAAATCCGGGTTAGAACGCGCCAGCCACAGAAAAGCAGCGTCCGCCTCGGCTTCTGCGATCTCGGACAAAAAAACTTCGTAATTCATTTGTCGCCAAATTTATTTGTCGCCATTGGGAAGTGAATACTTAGCCCGCTGCTCGGCCTCAAACTCGGAGAAGCGGCGGAAGCGGCCCTGCTCGAAATCTTCCAGACCGCGCTGAATGCCGGCGATGGCTTCCGCCCGGTCCTGGGCTTGCCAGGCTAAGGCTTGGACAAGCATGTCATGGGCGACGGCTTCGGCGTTCAACCCTTCACGCATGGCTGTTTGATGCAGTTCCGCTTCTTCCTCTGGGGCAAGATGAATTGTCAATACCATAATTTATCTCCCGTAAAATCTAAATAAGACGAGGGCGACGGCGCAAAAACTCGCGGTGAGGGCGTAGATCATATAAACGGCGCGGCGCTGGGAGCCGTCGTATTTTTTCAAGAGAATATGATGGATGTGCGACGTTTTATCAGGCAGGTACGCGGGCGTTCGGGCAAGGGTGCGCTGGGTGACGACTCGAATACCGTCAAAGATCGGGACGCCTAAGACTAAGACGGGCAGAGCGACGGAAACGGTTGCAGCAATCTTGAACGTGCCGATAATGGAAATCGCAGCCAGCGTGAAGCCTAAGAATTGCGCCCCGACGGTTCCCATGATAATAGAAGCCGGGTGCTTGTTGAAGCGCAGAAAGCCGACGCAAACGCCGACCAGCGTGGCGGCGATAATCGTCACTTCATACTGCGGCGACCGCGCCGCCGCCGACATCAAGGCAAGCGTCGTCGCACAGATCGCGCACACGCCTGCCGCCAGACCGTCCAGTCCGTCAATGAAGTCCACGGTCTTGGCGACGCCGAAGACCCATAAAATCGTTCCCGCCGCCGAAAACCAGTAGGGAAACGGCAGCCAGTTTGCCGCGTCTGCTCCAATCCTGGCGGGGTGCAGCGGCGCGGGCGCAAATGGGTTCGTGATGCCGTCAATCCGCACGTCAAACAGCACCAAAATCCCGCCCGCTGCAATCAGCGCCAGCGCCTGCCACTTGGCCGACACCTCAAACTTGTCGTCAATGACGCCGACGATTGCGACTACCGAGGCCGCCGTGAGAACGCCGACAAAATGTTCCAACTGAAGCGATGTCCACGGGTACTGCGCGTGGAACAGCGCGTGGTAGGTATAGACAATGCCGAGCGTCACAATAAACGCCCCGAACATTGCCAGCCCACCCCAGCGCGGCAGCGGCTTCTTATGCACGTCCCGCTCACGCGGCACGGCCACTGCGCCAAAGCGCGTCGCCAGCCTGCCGACCACCGGCGTCAGCAGATAGCTCAGTCCGACCGCCAGCAAAAACGCCAGCCAGGGCAGTCTCCAAAGAGGCATGGTAGTATGGAATCCTTAAAGAACGGGAACCAATCAGGCCGCGACGAGCGCATCGGTTAAGCGAATAGAAACAGTTGCCGCTTCAGAAGCCGGTTCTGGAAGCGATTTTCCATTGGTGAGCAGCGTTTCCAAAAGACTTTGCAGTGCTGTCCGAAGCAGGTGCAGCGTTTCAGCGCGTGTCGAGAACTCCAAAACGAGATCAGGAATATCAGCGGGAGTAGCCGACCAGTTGCCAAGCGGCGTCGGCTGCAAAATGACCAGATAGCGGCGCGGTGCGTGTCCTGAAATTGCAATCGTTACTATGTCGGTTTCCGCTTGCGGCGCAGGGATTGGGTCGCCGTCACTATGCATCCAATCCAGATGTTCCTGAACCGCTTCTTGAAACATCACTTGCACTTCTTCTCGCGTATCTGCGACTGCAATACACCCAGCAATGTCCGGTGCATAGGCGCCCCAGCTTGTCTCGCCGCGCTCGAGAATGAGTAGGTATTGTGTCATGGCTTCGGTAATCCTGCCTGCTTCCATATCTGTGCCAGTGTTCCCACCGGCACCTCGGAGGAAAGCCGCCCTGGTATTGTCGTTTTGCCCGGCTTCGTCGGATGCCTGAAGTGCCGGTGGCTGCCAACTGTGTAATCATATTGCCAGCCGTCGGCTTCTATGCGTTTGATGACATCGCGTACCTTCATCCGTGAGATTCCTTCCGGCGTGGAACAAAACACATTCAGCCGGGAAAGTGGTCGCAGAGCGACTTGACATCGCGCCGAACTGACTCATAGGTCGCGGCGTCGCCGATGTGGGTCAGAGTGCGGGCGATGCAGTCCGCGATTTCGTCCATTTCGCCTTCACCGAGGCCACGGCTGGTGGTGGCCGGGGTGCCTAACCGAAGGCCGCTGGTGACCCAGGGTTTTTCGGTGTCGTAGGGGATCGCGTTCTTGTTGGTGGTTAGATTCACTTTGTCCAACTCCACTTGCGCCGTGCGGCCTGTCAGCTTTTGCGGGCGCAGGTCCACCAGCATCAAGTGGTTGTCCGTGCCGCCGGAGAAAAGCGTAAAGCCGCGCGACATCAGGCCGTCCGCCAGGGCTTTGGCGTTTTTCTTGATCTGCTTCTGGTAGGCGGTGAAGCCGGGCGAATGGGCTTCTAAGAGGGCGACGGCCTTGCCGGCGATGACGTGCATCAGCGGGCCGCCCTGGGTGCCGGGAAAGACCGCCGAATCAATCGCTTTGGCATACGGCTCGTCGCACAAGATCATGCCGCCGCGCGGGCCGCGCAGGGTCTTGTGGGTCGTGGTCGTGACAATGTGGGCGTGGCCGACCGGGGAAGGATGCTCGCCCGCGGCGACAAGCCCAGCGATATGGGCGATGTCGGCCAGCAGCAGCGCCCCGACTTCATCGGCAATGGCCCGCAGGCGCGGAAAGTCAATGATGCGAGGGTACGCCGACGCGCCCGACGTAATCATCTTGGGCCGAACTTCGCGGGCGATGCGGGCGCATTCATCGTAGTCAATCCGGCCTGTCTCTTTGTCAACGCCGTAAAACTGGGCGTCGTAAAACTTGCCGGAAAAGTTCACGGGGGAGCCGTGGGTCAGGTGTCCGCCCTGGTCCAGCCGCATTCCTAAAATCGTGTCGCCGGGCGACAAGAATGCCGTGAAGACGGCGATATTGGCCGACGCGCCCGAATGGGGCTGGACATTGGCATGGTCCGAGCCGAACAACTGCTTTGCCCGGTCAATTGCAAGCTGCTCGACAATATCCACATACTCGCAGCCGCCGTAGTAGCGCTTGCCGGGGTAGCCTTCGGCGTACTTGTTGGTCAGCACCGATCCCTGCGCTTCCATGACGGCGTGGGAGGCGACATTTTCCGACGCGATCAATTCCAGCTTGTCGTTCTGCCGGCCTTCTTCTTTGAGAATAGCCGCATAGATCTCTGGGTCCGCTTCCGACAGCGGCGCATCCCGGCGAATTAAGTATTCGTTTTCTGAACCATCTTGGGTCAGTTCTCGTTCAATCAGTGCCACAGGTGAGGCTCCTTGTTTCTAAAATCGGGAACAATCTATGCCTATGATACTCTATTTTAGATCAAATGGCAAGGGAAAAGGTAATTTTTGACTACGAATGTAGCTAGATGAGGATTCAAATTTTAAGATGAAGACGGAACACTTCTGCCGCACAGAGGGTGCGCTATTTAATCTTCGGGAACGTCACACGGAAAATTGTTCCGGTTCCGTTCGCCCCGCCGTTTGTGGAAACACCGTACAAATTGCCGTCGTGTCCAAGTGCCATACCGGCATTGGCACCCGTGCCTTCTTCTTTGCTGAAGTTATGCGTGAGAAAGAACTTCGTGCCGTCTGGGGTGACTTTGAACAGCAGAGCTTGTCCCGTGTCCCTACTGCCTGCTGATACCCCGTAAAGACGTCCGTCGGTGCCGAAGACAGGAGCGGAGGGCGACCAGCCATCAGCGCCCCCGGAGCCAGGTGCAGTGAATGTGTGCAGCACCTTAAAACCAGTGCCGTCGGCGTTCATCTTGTAAGTGATGCCGCCGTCCGACGCCCCACCCTGCCGAGTGCAGCCGTAAAGGGAGTGGTCCGGGCCAACAACCAAAGGGCCGCTTGGGAACGCGCCGTTGTTTTTGTAATCCCCATCTTTGCCCCGGAACGTGTGCAGGACAGTAAAGCGTTTGCCGTCCGCCTCCATTTCATAGAGGACGCCGTACCCGGCTGTGCCGCCGATGTTTGTGGTGCCGTAAAGCAAGCTGTCTGGTCCGAAGGTGACGGCGGCAGTGGGAATCGCGCCGCCGTCGTTGATATTGCCTTCTTGGGCTGGGTCGTCAAAAGAATGAAGGACGTGGAAGTTCTTGCCATCCATCGCCATCTTGAAAATCAGCCCCCGCCCTTCTCCGCCAAGCTCTGCGACTCCAAACAGTGTGCCGCCCGCGCCCAGCGTCAGCCCCAGTGGATTTGCGCCGCCGTCGTTGTGGTACAGCTCGCCTTTCGGGTCAAATGAGCGCAGTACCATAAACCCGCTGCCGTCGGGAC
>CAXTRL010000046.1:9211-15731 GCA_964246575.1 uncultured Armatimonadales bacterium | reverse complement strand
CTTTCCAGCACCGTGCCGCCGCCGCCCAATCCATTCCCGCAGGTGCCGTCCTGAGAAACGTAGATATTGCCGCTGGCGTCCACGCCGACGCCCGTCGGATTGTTGAAGCGCAGCGGGCCGGCCTTGCCGATCTGTGCGCCTCTGCCGCCGTAAATGCCGCCGACCGTGCCGAAGACGGAGGAAGCCATCGTCGGAGTGCCGCTGAAATTGCTGAGATTGTATTCCTTGATGTCCTGGTCCGGCCCATTGTCCGCCACAAGCAGGGTTGGGACGCCGCTCATCGTGGCGAATGCCAGGGCGGAGGGCTTTGCACTGCTGGCAAAGGTGATGACGCCAATCACGCTGCCGGTGGAAGCGTTGTACTCCACCACTTTGGGAACGGCTCCTGTCTGAACGACGCACAGGCAGGTGCCGCCAAACACGCTGGCGAGGGCCATCGGTCCCGGATTGGGAAGGTTCCAGGTGCTGACCGGCGTGGACGAGAGCGTCGCCAGCGAGTATTTCTTGATCTGGCCGGCTGTAAGGTCGCTGACGTAAAGAGAATTCGCGTCTTCGGCAGCGCCTGAAACAGGCTGCCCGGAATAAGGCGAGCTGCCGTCCGGGCGGCTCCCGGCGCTGACCTGAAGCATGCTGCCATCGTAGCCATAGCCGTTTGGAAAGGGAGCGGGGGTACCCGCCCGGTTGTACCGGCGGATGCAGTACCAGATGTTATTCAGCGGCGGGGTCTGCGGCAGCCCGTTGCTGTTATTGGCCGTGTTGCCGCCGTCGTCGCCGCTTTGCGTCATGGCGACATAAACGTAGTTATCATCCAGCGTGATCGCTGAACCGCCGTTTCGGCCCCAGCCGTGCAGCGCTTGGCAGTTGCCGGCGACCTGGGCGTTGCCGTAGATGCCGGCTTCTGCGCCGCCTTCATCCCAAATACTGTTGGTGTAGCATGTGCCGTCACCGGCGACATACATCCCCTGAATATCGTCCTGTACATGCAGCCCTGCGGTGCCTTGCTGCTGGGTTGTTTGGCTGGGCGTGCCTGAAAAGGAGTTGCCGAGCCAGGAGGTCTCGTAATCCTGTGCCTGGGAGCGAGAAGTCACCGTCAGGGATGTTGCAGCGAAGCTAGCTGCGAGAAGCAGCGTCCGCCAGGGCCGGTGTATAAAAGTGTTCATAAGAGTGTTCTCCTGTTCAAAAAGCGCGGCTTGCATATTCCGCACTCGTGCTGACCCGGTAAACGCGGCGTTTGGCGGCCCGCGGCATCACTGACTTCTGCGGCATCACTGGCAATTACTTTGACGATTACTTTCCCGGTGACTTCTCGAACCCGAATTCAATCTCGTTGGCCCAGTGGTTGCCGACCCAGGAATTGTGGAACGACAGCGTGTTTTCCTGGGACGCGCTGCGATCGTGCGCCAGCTCGTACCCGGTTCCTGCGGCGTCGTTGACCCGGAACGAGAACTTGATCGTCTGCCCGGCGTCCAGACGCTTCTTGACCTGGGGGATTGCCGACCAGGGGATTGCCGCCTCAGTGATGCGCGTCGCCCCATCCTGCATAATAACCAGCTTGCCGTCCGTGACTGGACCATCAAGCGGCGAGGCGTTCTGACGCGGGTAAAACGTCTTGATCGGCATTCCTGGTGCCAAGAGCCGCCAGATTTCGGTGCCTCCGCCGTACTGCGGAGCCACTTGATTAAGAGCAAACTCGTAGTCGGTGTCTTTGAAGCCGATGAAGTGCGGCATCGTACCAGGCGGGTACGGATACATGTTTTTCGCCTGGCCGTCACTTTCCGCGATGACATTGAAACCAATCTGGATGTTGTCCGTGTTGCCGAAGCCGTTGCCTGAGGGAAGGGGCGGCTCTTTTCGGTAGATGTAGTGCCTGACGCCCGCCGGCCACGAAATTGCTTTGAAGCCAGGGTTTGTCGGCACATAGACGGTATCCGGGAAGAAGTACGCATCGTCGTCACGCTTGGCAAAACGCAGTGTGCCTGAGTCGGGACTGCCGCCGGCGACTTTGGCCGCAAAGTAGAAGTAGCGGTCGTCGTAGGCCATGTAGGCTACGGCGAAGCTCCCGGTCGCGCCGGAAGTGAAGGTCTTGCCGGGATACCACGCCTGCTCCGTGAGCGAGGGGGCCATGCTCCCCGATGTGACGCCCTGGGGCAAGACGCCTGCCCAGTCCGAAAGGTCGCCGTCCACAGTGATCGTTCGGCGGGCCAGCACGTTGCAGTGCATCGACTCGATGTGCGTGACGGTGCCGTCCCGTCCGGCGTCCAGCACGGCCTTTAAGGGATAGGCATTGTTCACCGCCGGCTG
The DNA here is from genome assembly GCA_964246575.1 of uncultured Armatimonadales bacterium. GTDB lineage: Bacteria > Armatimonadota > Armatimonadia > Armatimonadales > Capsulimonadaceae > JANXMY01. The sequence continues at coordinate 13,430 of CAXTRL010000046.1, read as the reverse complement.
CCCGCCCATGATCGTAAGCACGACTTCGCGCGTCTGGTTCGGCCCAAGTGTCACCGTTTGAGAAGCCGCGCTCAGCGTCAGCCCCCCCAAGTGCGCCGTGAGCCGCCCCTGCACGGGCCGGTTCAGGACGTTCGTGAGGGTCAGCCGCAGCGCCGGGCGCTGCTCGATTGGCGCGGTCATGTCGTGGGCGACGATCTCGACCGGCTCCAGCCCTTCAATCCGGCCGCTGCGGAGCGCCGTGACCAGCGCGGCAAGCGATCCGGGCTGCCCATTTCCGCGCAGAAAGAAGCCGTGCGTGTTCAGCGGGATAACGATACTTCCGCCCGATGCCGGCTGCGGGTTGCCATAGTAATCATATAGGCTGTATTTCGGGCTGGCGCCCAGCACCATTCGCGCTCCGGTGATGGGCGTGTGACGGTTGATCGCAAGCTGAAGGGCTTCGCGGGGGTCTGGCACGGCGGCAGGCTCTGCCGCCGCCGGCACCGCAGCCAGCTCCCGCCGAAGCTCCGCCACATGGGCCTGACCCGCCAGAGGCTCGACCGTGCGGAAGCGTGACCTGTCCCCGGAAAGAAGATCGCCAGTCACGACGACCGTTCCGTCTTCCGGGTTTGGCTGACCGGAGGCACCGGGCAGGCCATCAAACACGAAGACCCAGGGCAGCCCTCGGAACAGGATGCGCCGGAATGGACGGTCGCCCAGATAATGCGCCGCCGCCGCTTCCGCCGCCGCGACTGAGCTTGGCTGCGTCAGCGTGACCTGCTGCGGCGAGCCGTCCGCGCCATGAGCGGGAGAACCATCCGTGCTGAGGAGCGTCACCGTTTTGGCCTCGCAGGTTTGATTGGCGTCGACCCCCATGATGCGGTCGTAGCCGGCTGCCCGCCATGAGGCGACCTGCGAGGCGATGCGGTCATCCGTGTTGGCTTCCCAGCTTTCAGTGTCCCAGAAGCGCACGCGGCCCGTCGGCCCCTTCCGGTCGTGCCAGGCGGGAAACGTCGTAAAGGAGTCCAGGCTTTGGTAGTGCATGGAAACGAAATCGAAGATGGGCAGGAACGTATTCTTGCCGTCGCCGAAGAGTTTGTCGAGGGCGTTTGAGGTCGAGTCGGTGCCGCCGACCAGCACCTGGGATTGGTCTTCCCGGCGGGCGGCCAGCACGCCTTGAGCCATAGCGGTATACGCTTCGCGGTAGCGCGGCATGTCCGACTGCCAGCCGGCGATACTGCCGCCTTCCCAGGGTTCGTTATACAGGTACGTCGCCGTGATCGGCCCGCGTGGGTAGCCGTATTTTTTGCAGATAATCTGGACGAACTTGCTGAAGTCGGGGTCGTAGGAGGGCATCCACATCGTGTCCGTGCCTCCTGCAACCATTTGGTCCCGGTCGTTCAGTCCGTGCGCCCACATCCCTAAAGGAAGGTACTCGTTTTCGCCGCCTTGAAAGAGGACCATGCACGTTAAGTGATGGGCTTTTAGGTCATTCATGTTCTTCTGCATGTTGGCGACATACTGCGGGAAATCCGCAGCGGTCGTCGGCTTGTAAACAATCGCCGTGCGGATCACATGAACGCCGATGCGGTCCAAAAATGTGTGGTCCCGCTCATCGAGCGTCAGGACCGGATACTCGTTGCCGGTCGAGGCCGCCGTGGCCGGGGACATTTTGAACGTGCGGATGCACAGGCCCACAAGATGCCGTCCGCCCTGCGGCCCCAAATCCAGGATCAGCGCGTAGCCGCCGAACTGGGTAGGGACTGGGACCGTGCAGGATACGTTGGTCACCTTGCCTGCCCCGACGCTGACCGAGACCGGCGCACGGGCGGCGACTCCCAGGCCGTGCATCTCGTATTTGAAGACGTTGTTGTCTACGGTGGTCAGGTTGTAGCGCCGGACTTCCAGGAAGCCGTGCGCGCTGAGGGCCGCGCCCTGCGCGTTCTTGACTTGAAATGTCGCGGTCATCTTCTGGCCGGGCGTCAGGACATTCGCGGGCACGCTCGTTGCGACTTCATCGGCGGTGACATTGTCGGCGGTGTCCCACCACTCGCCGGGGGGGGGCGGCTGCAAGCCGAGCGCCTCGGCGATGTGGGCAGGCGGATCACTATGATCAGTCCCGTCAAGCATGGCGTGAGCCGGCGGGCCGCACAAAAGGCTAACAGCGAGGCAAAAAGCGGAAAGGCCGGGCAGGAGTGCGGGACGCGGCTTGGGTAACAAGTTCATGGAAAATCCTTCAGAAAAAAGAAAACGATTGTATGAAAGGCTGAAAACGCGGATGGGCCTCGCTTTTTCGCCATTCTTGGAGAACGCTCTTTCAGCGCGGGGGCGCGTGGCCGGTCAGGGCTTGATACCAAACGTCCGCGATTTTGCGATATCCATCCATCGTGGGGTGTACCCCGTCATAGGTAAGGTCGCCGTCCGAGTTCATTGCGGAGGAAACGTCGGCGAAGACGATCTTGCGCCCTGCGGCCCTTTCCTGCGCGACGAGACCGGGTAACGTCTCATTGAAGGCTTTGACGTGTGCTTCTCGCTGTGCGTCCCTCATAGGGGGGACGCTTGCCAGAACAACCGCGACATGAGGCCGGCTCAGGTAGATCGCCTGGAGAAGCGTCTTGAGGTCGGCGTCCATGTCGGCGGCTGGCTGTCCGCCAATGCAGTTGTTCGTTCCGATCATCATTAGGACAATGTTTGGCCGATCGTTTGCCATCGTGGCGGCGATGGGCAGTCCGGTGTGTCCTTCCTTGCTGTTGCCGTTGATCAGATCCGAGATGCCGAAACTGCCGTAACCCTCGTGATTGCCATTGGTCATCCCCACGGAGAACTTGGTGACGTTCTCCGCCTGGCCGTTGTCTTCCTTGCCGACATAGACGATGCGATAGCCGCCCGACGCCAAAAAGTTTTGCAGAAGCTTCCGGTAGCCGCCATCCGCCACGGTAGACAGGCCCAAGGTGATCGAGTCACCCAGGGGCATGATCTTCACTGCCGCCTGGTTCGGCTTCAGCAAAGGCTGGGGGGTAGGATCAGCCCTCAGCGTGAGGGTCGGCAGGAAAAAGAGCAGCAGAACCGCGAAGATGGATTTCATAGGGAACACTTTCGTTGAGCGGCATTCTGAGGATGGCACGTCACCCCTACGGGCGGGCCTGCCCGTCACATGGATCATGGGGACTCCCTTCCCAGCGCTGCCGCCCCGCGCGGGAGGGGTGTAAAGGCAGGCGGTCCTTCGAGAGCGCCCGCCAAGGGTTCGCTTAAGTCGCACTAAATTGGGCTGACGGTGATAGCAGGGTGGCTGCCGTCGGCGAAGGTGCCTGCTGTACCTGCAGCAACAGTACCACCGCTCGCCGAGAAGTTGCTGCACCCCGTAACAGCCGGAGTGTTGTCCTGGTTGCAGTTCGGCAAATTAGGGGTGTTGCCGCTGGAGACCTGGCCGGGCCGCAACCACTTGACGTGACCGTCACACATCAGGAAGTTGCTTCCATCCGTGTGACGCCCCAGTGGGTTAGTCACGAACATCAGGTTCATAGGGCGTCCGCCCAAAGCGCCAGCAGCGCCGAGTCCATAGTTAGGGTTTGGGCCGGACACATCTGTGAGCCAGTCCGGAGACTCGAAACCAAGGTCCGTTGAGGGATCGGCGGGATGGGTCTGCCCGACACATTCCGCAGCCATTCCCGTGGAAGCGGGGGCATTCCAAGTTGATATCGCGCCGTTAGAAGAGTATTGCGGGCTGATCTGGTCGTTGATCATATAAGAAACGGTCGCGCCGGACGTGTCGTCCGGGCACCTGTACACCGCTACGCTCTTGACAAAAGGATAAACATTTGATGACCACCCTCGGGTCCGGCACATGGTTTCGTCATTATCCTGAAAGTATTGAAGGAAGGCCAGCCCAAGCTGCTTTTCGTTGGACTGGCAGGAAGCGCGGCGTGCGTTTTCGCGTACCTTCTGGAACACCGGGAACAAGATTGCGGCAAGGATAGCGATAATAGCAATGACAACAAGCAGCTCGATCAACGTGAAGCCTGAGCGCTTCTGAAAGTTCTTCATGGACGTTCTCCTTTTCTTTAGCACCAGGTTCAGTTTCCTGATGTCGTGACCGGCAGCGGCAGACACAAGCTGTCTACCGGCGTGAGCGCCGGGGTCAGTCTGAATATCTTTTCGTCACCTCCTTCGCCTAAAACTTGACGATTGACGACATCCGCCGCTGCGCTTGCCAGCCGCGCCATGTCAATGTTGTCAAAGG
>CAXTRL010000046.1:0-9201 GCA_964246575.1 uncultured Armatimonadales bacterium | reverse complement strand
AAAGGCCTGCCCCTGCCCGTACAGCAGGGCATGTGCGGCCGGACGCTGGCCGACGACCGCCATCTCCCCTGTGCCGAAGCCGATCCGGCGTTCCCGACGCGCCAGCGCTAATTCAATGCCGAGCCAGGCACTCACGCCGGCCCCGATGACCACGCCCGTCGGCTGCTGATCGCGCGGCAAATCCAGCCACTCGTCCACAATTGCTTCCGTGACTGCATGGTCGTTGTTCACGCGGCCAATCCACGGCTCCGGGACGGGAAAGCCGGTCAAACCAAGCGCGGCTGCCTGAAAGCCGGACTGGAGGCGTCTCATATAGTTGTGGTCGGCATCAAAACCGAGATAAGCCAGACGGGTATGGCGAGCGTCCACAAGAAACTTCACGGCCTGGTGCATCATTGCCTTATGGTCATAGTCCACCTGGAACCAGTCCGGATGGGCGTCCTCATAATGCCCGAGGATTACGAACGGCAGCCCGCAGTTCTGCGCGGCGATCCCCGGCGTCTCGCCGTGTTCATTGTTAAGCCAAAGCACAAGGGCATCACAGGCCGAGGTGGACGCAATTTCTTCAATCCCCGCCAAGATGTCGGCGACGCTCCGGTAAGCACGGACCTTCAGCTCATAGCCTGCCTGCGCTACGCCCGCCGCCAGTGTTTCCAGAACGCCATAGGTGTGGCCTTCTACCCGGCCGCTCTCGTCATACTGGCAGACGGCAACGACGGCGTGGCTCTTGCCCTGGCGCAGATTCCTGGCGTTTAAGTGAGGCTTGTAACCGGCCTCCCGCGCCGTGTTCAGGATGTGCTGGCGCTTGCTGTGGGAGACTCGGATAGAAGTGTCTCCGTTTAGCACCCGGCCAACCAAGCTGCGGGAAACCTGCGCTTTTTCTGCAATATCTTTTTGCGTTACAGGCATCTTTTGGAATAATCTTACAATAGTAGCACGAGATACCAAATGATAACACGAGATATCTAAATTGTCAAGCCTTTGGTGTACTCTTCGTGAAATATCTTTTTTACCTGCTGAGATAAGTAGAAGCAACCGCTTCTGCGACCCATCTGTGCTCCAGTCCTACACAGACCAAGGTGAAGAGTTTTTCAGACATGTGTGCAGCCGGAAATCGGAAATCGCGGAACTCGAACGGCTGATCGGGCAGCAGACCGTTGAGATCAACTTCTTGGCTCACTAAAGCCACCTGTCATCTGCTGGAAAAGCAACAGCCACTGGAAAAGCAACAGCCAGCAGATTTTTTCCGCTGGTTGTCTTTTTCATTTGTTGGATAATCCAGCACTGAAAAGTGCCTGATTCAGTACTGAAGATCATGCGGAGACTAAGAGTTTGCAATCTCAGGACTTACGCAGTTGACAATTTCGGGGCAAAGCGTCTGTATTTCGGGGCAAGGCGTTTTTACTGCGTGTAATGAACGCGCTCAAAGTTTCCGATGTGGACTACATCCAGTTCTTGATCACCGCCCAGCGGGTTTATACCTGCACTAAAGCTGCCCGCTGCGCCGAAGTTGCTTCGCGCGATGCCTATACCCACCTACTTTCAAGACTGCCGCCAGACACAGCGGCGTTGTGGCAAGAAGTGAAACCGGCTAACGATTTCAGTGTCGCCGTCTTCTGCTATGCGGCCAAGCGGCGTCATATCGTTGGTTGATACGGCGTTCGGTCTAGCCCCATGTGCCAAAAGCAGCTTGATCAACCCAGGATTATGCTGCCTCTGCGTCGTCGCTCCCACCGGTGCCTCGTAGCCCGTCGTCCTTTCCAGAGACTTCCCGCTGAGCAGGCCCGTTTCGTGCGTCGGCAGGTCTAAATGTGCACCTTTGTCCAGCAGCAGCTTCACCGCCTCCAAGTCACCGGAGTTCGAGGCAGCGGCAATTGCGCTCATCCCCACCGTTGCCCGCGTGTTCACGTCTGCGCCGTGCTCGACCAGCATCCTGACGATTACGTCATAGCCTTTCACCCAGGCTTCCATCTGGCGATCCCATTCTCGCACACGGGCGGGCTACTTCTTCATGAACTCGATCTCGTGGCCGTCGCAGCCTGGCGGGGACGGCGGCGTCTTCGCCCCTGCCAGGATGTTCAGGGAAGCGTCGGCGGCCATGATCAAAGGCGTCGAGCCGCCGATGTAGCCGCCAGGGACCAGCGCCGCGTTCGGATCGGCTCCTCGGTCTAGGGGCAGCTTGACGGTAGCGGGATGGTTTATCATACAAGCCAGGATCAGCGGAGTGAAGCCGTTGGTTGCTTGTGCCTTTGCTGAAACGCTTTTGTCGAGCAGCGCCTCTACCTTGAGCGTGTTTCCTTGCTCGGCGGCGTCGAAGAGTGCGAGCGCCTGCTTACTGGGCTGCTTCGGCGCTGAATGAGAAGAGGCGGCGATGGGGGCGGAATGGCTGCTGGCCGTTACCAGTAGAGTGATCAAACAGTAGAGTGATCAAACAATAGAGGGTTCGGCCACGGAAAAGCATTTCGGAATTCCTTGTCTCCGAGTCTTCATTTCGGGTTTCCTGGGCAGCAAGGCTGGAAGCGGCAGACGAACTGATTACGGCACATCAAACAAATTACGGCACATCTGAGCGGTTTACCATAATGTATCGAACAGGTCATGTTTCCTGAAGATCACAATTGCCTCCGCAGGACGAGACCAAGCAGGTGCACGGGGAAAGCCGCGCATCCTTCCCTGCTCGATTCGGCTGATTTGTCTCATTTGGTGAGAATCCGTGTAATCGCCGGTGTTTCTTCTTCCTTCATAGCCAAATTTTCTTGCCTGCTCGTGATAATATAAAGGACATGAACCCGTAACACGTTTCTAGGTGACGTATTTTCAAGGAGACGCCGCTATGCCCGATGTTTTGCTTCCCGACCTTCCAAAGCCTGACCTGCCCCAATCTGGACCACTTAAGCCTATTGTCAGCATCCGCCTGTTCTACCGCGATGGCTCTTCAGATAAAGAGTATCATGCGGCCATCAACCAAGCTAATACCAACCAGGTGGGAAGCGGCTACACCGTCACCTTTGCCTTTGGGCGGCGCGGCAACGCATTGACGGCAGGCACGAAGACGAGTGCGCCTGTGCCGCTGGAAAAAGCGCAGCAGATTTACGACAAGCTGATCGCTGAGAAGACGGCCAAAGGCTACACGCCTGATGGGTCGGGCGCGGCGTTCGCCATAATGGATTACGAAGGGCGGATGTCTGGCCTGCATCCGCAGCTTCTGAACTCCATCCGCGAAGATGCCGCGCTCCGCTATGTTGAGGATGACGCCTGGTGTATGCAGGAGAAGTTCGATGGCAAGCGCATTATGGTAGCCGTGACGGGCGGCGTGGCGGAAGGCTCCAACCGCAAAGGGCTGTACGTCTCAATGCCGCAGGAAATCAGCGACAGCATTGCCTGCCTCCCTGATTGCGAGCTCGACGGCGAACTGCTGGGCGGTTGCTACGTCGCTTTCGATCTGCTGCGGCTGGGGGATGCCGACCTACGTGGCTGCCCTTATCAGGAGCGGTACGAACTACTTGCTCAGACCATGCCCCCGTGCGCGGAGCTACGCTTATCAGAAACAGCCTGGGCCGAAGCGGCGAAGAGGGAGATGTACGACAGGATTGCAGCGGCAGGTGGCGAGGGCGTGGTGTTTAAGCGCGTGGACGGCAAAAGTATTGCAGGCCGCCCTGCGTCGGGCGGATCGCAGGTGAAGTGCAAGTTCTACGCCACCTGCACCTGCCTGGTGACGGCGCAGAACGACCAGCGCAGTGTGCGCCTGCACCTACTGGGCACTTCGGGCGGCGCGGTGAGCATCGGCAACGTCACCATTCCAAGCAACAAGTCCATTCCGCAGACGGGAGCACTTGTGGAAATCCGTTACCTTTATGCCTACAAGGGCGGTTCGCTTTATCAGCCCGCATACCTTGGAGAGCGGGATGATCTCTCCGACGAAGCCTGCGTCCTCAGTCAGCTAAAGTTTAAGGCTGACGGTGATGCCGAGGAGACGGAAGACGGCTGACGTAAGAGAGACGGCTGACGTAAGAGAGACGGCTGAAGTGAGAGCGGCGCGATTGCCGCAACAGAGTATAAGATTATGACCGACGACCCAATCACTTCATTTTCAGGCCAGTACGCCTTCTTGAGCAACTTCTATCCATGTTCCATAGAAGTCGACGAGGATGTGTTCCCAACGAACGAACACGCTTTCCAGGCCTTTAAGACTGATGATCCTGCAGAGCGCCAAAAAATAAGGGACGCGAAAACGCCTGCTTCTGCGAAGAGCCTGGGAAAGCCCACTGTTAGTCGCAGGACGCCAGGAATACTCGTCAGGTGGGCAATGCAGCAGTCGGTTAGACGGCTGGCGTCGGCGGCTTCCGCGCCGTCGCGCAGCCAGAAGAAGACGTTGTGGAAAAAGCCTGTTCGTTGTAGCATCTATCTTTACCTTTTTGATCTGAAATATTGTGTCTCAAAAGACCTTTTTCTCTGGCGGGGGCGGCCAAACAACTTCTTCTACTTCCTCGCAAAACTCCGCAGAGAAAATGACACTGCGGTTTTGGGCAATCATCTCGGCGGTGTTCTTCAGCCACCACGCGGCTGCGGATGGGTCTGCTCGTTCCAGCAAGGTGACAGCCGCCGCAATGTTCACGACATAGCCCGCCTAGCGTTTGCCGCGCCCCATAACAAGCTCTAGCCACTGATCCAATGCGGTCCTGGAACCCGTCAGAACCCCGCCCACGATCCACACGCTTCGGACGGACAGAATAGCCAGCGGAAGCACCAGGCCCACCCAAGCCTCGCGGATGTGCAGCGAGGCTTTTCCGGACGGCGTCGAGATGATTTTGCCTTCTGAGGCATATGACGGTTTCGGAATGGGGTTCACCCAAAGTGGCCCTGCCGGCACCTACAGCGGCAGGAAGGCGGGGTTGCCCTCCCGCCCAGCGTTCCAAGCGGAAAGAGGATTACCCGGCCCGCTTGTCGTACTGAGAACGAATGCAACCAGGAATACCACGGCTACCAGCGGCTCTGGCCGCACATGCCCAAACGAAGCCTCAGCCCCGAACAAAACCTGAGTTCGGGACAAAGCCTCAGCCCCGGACAAAATCCGATGCCCTGGACAAACTTGCTCGTCTCTTCAAGATCGTCACGCTCGCTGCCTCCACCACCGACCAGGAGCAGCTAGGCCGACGCGCCCTTGCCAATGCTTGCGGGTGCAGCCTCAGCACCCTCCACCGCGACCTGACCCTGCTGGCCCAGGCCGGCATCCCCATTGACTACGACCGCCGTCAGGGCCGCTACCATCTGCCGGACACCGGATGGACTTTTCCCATCGCTGCCCTCACTCCCGCCGACGCCCTCGCGCTGGCTCTTCTCCGAAGCCTGGCCGACGCACCCGGCATTCCCCACGGCGATGCTCTCCGCCGCACCCTGGGCAAGCTGGCCGGCTCTGTGCCACCCGCCCTTGCGGCGCTCCTAGACGAAGCCGGGGCCGTCGTGGGGTGGGGAACCCCGACCCGCGACTACTCCCAGTCGCCTCTGGACCTGCTGGAAGATGCCGCCCGCACCCGGCGCACCGTGGAACTTGACTACGATAGCCGCAGCGGTGCTGGCCGAGCCTGGCGCACCCTCGACCCCTACCGCGTGGAGGCCCGCGACGGCCGCTTCTGGGAGCTGCACGGCTGGTGCCACCGCCACCAGGCCATCCGCACCTTCGCACTGGATCAGGTGCGCGGCGTGCGCGGGACCGAGACCCCGTTCTTCCTGCACTCCCAAGAATGGGCTGCCTTCCTCGAAACACGTGGCGTTATCGGCGGTCTTCGGGGCGAGGTTCCCATCGCCGTAGATGTGCTGTTCGTTCCGCCTGTCGCTGCCTATGCCCGCACCTATCAATGGCCCGCCGGCCTTTCACTTACCCCGGAAGATACCGGCGCTGTGGAAGAAAACGGCGCTGTTCGTCTGTCCGGCACCGCCGCCGGCGTTTCCGGCCTGGTGCCGGAGCTTCTGCGGTGGCGCCGCTTTTGCCACGTACTTGGCGGCCCCGCTCTTCGAGCGGCCATGGGCGAAGAAGTCCATGCCATGGCCGCTCTTTACCCAGCGGACAGCGCAGGCTACCCAGCGGACAATGTAGAACAATAATCCCAAAGCTGTTTCCAGAAGCTGTTTCCCAAAGCTGTTTCCAGAAGCTGTTTCCAAAAATACTTCGGGATTTCTAAAAGCCGGCAGAGAAAGTGTCATACAGGTGACACTTTTTCTTTGCTATCATAACCCTGCAATGACAAATATTTCACTAGCTCGACATCTTTGGGCGAAGTCCGATCCTTACCACCCTTTGTGGTGCCATCTGCTCGATGTCGCGGCCGTCTGCCGTGCGCTCTTGCCGCGCTTTGGCAGCGTCGCCGGTCTCCCGGATGACTGGCTGCTTTATCTCGTGGCACTGCACGATGTCGGCAAAGCCGATGCCCAGTTTCAGATCAAGATTGAAGATAAGGCGCAGATACAGCCGCTTTTTGCGGCTGGCCTCCACTTTCCCCTAGAACTGATCAAGTTTCGCCATGAGGCCCGCTCGGCAGCCTGGATTGACGAAATGCTGCGCGGACGGTTCCAGTGGGGCCGTTCGCCATCACGGGTCGTCTGCCGGGCGATCACCGGCCACCACGGAGACTTCCAAGCTGCTGCCTACCTGGAAGAAGAAGATAAACGGACGCAGTGGGAAGCCTGGCAGGAGCTGCGGGAAGAGCTGGCCGCCGGAGTGCGGCACGTTCTGCATTTAGAGCCGTTTGCCCTGAACCGCTTCCCGGACGCCAGTGCCGCCGGGATGAAACTGTCCGGCTTAATCGTGCTGTCCGACTGGATCGCGTCCAACCCGGAAACCTACCACTACAATGATCGGTCTGTGCTTAATGCCGAAAGCGACCTGGACGACTACTGGATCGCCGCCCAGGCGGAAGGCCGCGCCGCTGTGCGCCGGCTGGAGCTGGATGTCCCCCCTGTGCCTGACGGTTTCAGTCCCCGCGATCTGCTGCCGTCGTTCACCGAGGTCTGGCCGGGAATGCCGCCTCGCCCTGTCCAAGCTGCCCTGGAAACAGCGCTGATGGCAAACCCTGCGCCAGGCCTGCTGATCATCGAAGCGCCGATGGGGGAGGGGAAAACCGAAGCTGCTCTCTACGCAGCGGAATGCTGGGGCCGTTCCGGCGCTTACATCGCTTTGCCGACGCAGGCCACTTCCAATCAAATGCACGCGCGGTATGCTCAGTTCTTGAAGCGTCATCGCCCTACGGGCGCGGCTCCGCGGCTTGTTCATGGGATGGCTTGGCTCATAGATGATATCTCGGTTCAGGATACGGCGCGAACGGGGGAAGGCGAAGAGCGGCTGCTTTCCCGTGAGTGGTTTGCCAACGCAAAGCGTGCGCTGCTTGCAGGGGACGGCGTTGGCACAGTAGATCAAGTGCTGATGGCGGCGCTGAACGTGAGGCACGGATTCTTACGCTTCCTCGGTCTCACGACGAAAACTTTGGTCATTGATGAAGTTCATGCGTATGACCTGTTTATGACCACACTTATGCAGGCGCTTCTTAAGTGGTGCCGCGCCTTGAATATCCCCGTCATCCTGCTGTCCGCGACACTGTCTCAGGCGCAGAAGCAGCTCCTCGCGGAAGCCTACGGCGGGCCGAGTGCGCTGCCGGCCGGCCCGCCGGCCGCTCAGGTGCCCTATCCCTTGCTGACATTCATCCCCCCGGAGGCCGCCGCGTTCACAGTCTCGGTTCCCGCAGACCCGAACCGAAACCGCACTGTCACATTAAAGCGTCACCCCGGAATGCTGGGAGATGCGGACGCGGCTGCCCGAATGGCCGCGCAGGAAGCGTCCGCTGGCGGCTGCGGCTGCGTCTTAGTAAACACCGTCGGCTCCGCCCAGCGTATTTTTCGCGCCTTGCAGGCCCTTGCTCCTCCTAACAGTGAGCTTTTTTTGTACCATGCCCGGTTCCGAGCACAGCGGCGGCAGGAGATTGAGGCGGAAGTTCTATCGCGCTTCGGCAAAGACCCGGAAACGGGAACCGTTGTCAACTTACGCCGCCCGGCGCGTGCGATCCTAGTGGCGACGCAAGTGGCGGAGCAGTCGCTCGACATTGATATGGATGTCATGCTGTCTGAGATCGCGCCGGTTGACCTGCTGCTCCAGCGCAGCGGCCGCCTCTGGCGGCATGATCGCCCCGGTGGACGCTGGGGCCGCACCGAACCCGTCCTGCACCTGCTGCTGCCGGATGCAGAACTTGATTTCAGCGGAACAGGCCGAGTTTACGAGGAAGAAATCCTCCTGCGAACCCTTGCGCTGCTTGAAACTTCTTCTACATTCTCGCTGCCGGCAGACTTCCGCCCGCTGATTGAGAAGTGTTACAGCGGCCAGCCGCTTGACAGCGCTTTTGTCACTCCGGTTCGCCTTGAAGAAGCAAAACAGAAACGGCAGGCAAATCAAGCGCAAAGCCGCAGCCAAGCGCTGGTTCATCTAGTTCCTGACCCAAGCGCCGACGTTTTTTCCTACGCCGAAACCATAAATCCCAAAACGGAAGGCGAAGAAGGCGAACGCGCCAGCTTCTTCCGCGCCCAGACCCGCGAAGGCGACGACAGCCGCGCAGTGCTGATCCTGCATGAACCCGGCCTCATCGCTGCTGTGAAACGAGGCTGTGAGGACCCGGAGTATTGGCCGGGAAAGACGCGCTTGAAAGACATATTCCTCCAAAAAGCGGCTTTGCCTGCCTGGTGGCTGTCCGGCGTTCAAGCGGCAGAAGGCTATGAGCTGATCACGGAAGTCCCAAAATGGGTTCGTCATCATGTCGTTCTTCCCCTGCGTGACGGGGAGTGGCATGGAACAGACAGTAAAGGCCGAAACATTGTCATCCGTGATGACGCGCTTTACGGACTGGAGCGCGTTCCAGAGCCGGGCGCTGAGTTCGGTTCATCCCCACATGCGTAGGGCAGACTTTAGAAGCGTGTCTTGTCTTGAACTACTGCAACGGTCCATCCCCCCGCTGGGGGGCAAAACTATAATACCCGGCATATAACAAACCCGGCAATAAACATCATAGGAAAACCACGTTCTGCTTGCTTGCATTCACTAAAATCTATGGTATATTGAATTTGTGCTAACTAATGCAACTTCTAAACAGAAATGAGGCAAGCAGGACATGAGGCAAGCAGGACATGAGGCAAGCAGGACATGAGGCAAGCAGGACATGAGGC
>CAXTRL010000045.1:0-15755 GCA_964246575.1 uncultured Armatimonadales bacterium | reverse complement strand
GCAGGATTAAATTCAGCGTCATATCCAAATCATATGCCGAGTCCATCATTTGCGACATATCCAGCATTGCGGACAAGTCGTTCTTTTCGCTGCTCAGAGCCTGCTTTTCGGTACTGAGCGTCTGCTTCTCATAGCTGAGTGCCTGCTTTTCGTTTCTGAGCGTGAGCAGGCGGCTTTCCATCTGCGCCCGAATCGCCCCGCCGAACACGGCCACGACCGGGAAACTTAATCCAATCGCAATGGCCCGGTGCGTCGGAAATGCTTCCGGCAGATGCCCGCCCGTGCCGAGGAATGCGGCTACGGAAATCATCACAAGCGACGTCATCAGCCCGAGGCCCACCCCATAACACAGCGACGCCAGCAGCACCGGCAGGTACAGCGCACAGGGCATCGGCGAGTGTGCGCCACCGGTCAAGAACACAAAGGTGGCAACCAGAACGGCGAACACGGCGGTGATGCCGTAATCGCGCCATGCATATCCGGCGCAGCTTCGCAGCAGCCAGCCTTGCTGCTCGGCCAGCAGGTACAGCCCGCCGAACAGCAGCCCCAGCGCCGTCATCGGCACAGGCGCTCCGCCCGCCAAGATGCCGGCAGTGGCCGCCAGCAGACCAAACACGGGAGCGTACAAGCGCTTGCGCGTTTTCCAGTTGATTTGTTTAATTTGCGCGATTTGGCTCGGCTGTTCTTCAGTCAATACTGTTTCCTAAATCTTGCTCAGTCCTAAGTTTCGCTTTCGCTTCTTGGAGCTGTTCTTCCACGGCGCCTCGCCCGGTCCCGCCATACGCGGATCTAGCATCGGCGCTGCCGCGCGGGCTGGTCAGCGCCGCCGGGTCTGCGCCGGCAAACAGCGGGGACGCGGCGGCCAGATCGTCCGCCGTCAAATCTTCCAGCGCCCGCCCGGAGCGGACGCACTCGCCGACGATTTTCCCGACCACTTCATGGGCTTGCCGGAAAGGCAGGTCTTGGCGCACCAGATAGTCGGCTAAATCCGTCGCTGTGGAAAAGTCGCCGCGCAGGGACGCCGCCATGCGCTCCGTGTTAAATGCCGTGTTTTGCAGCAGCGTGTTCAAGACCGACAAGCAGAGATGGGCCGTATCCAGCGCATCAAAGACAGGCTGCTTGTCTTCCTGCATATCTTTGTTATAGGCCAGCGGCAAGCCTTTCATCAGGGTCAAGAGCGATATTAAATCCCCGTAAACGCGGCCTGTCTTACCGCGCACCAGCTCGGCCACGTCCGGGTTCTTCTTTTGCGGCATGATCGAGCTGCCCGTCGTCACATTGTCGCCCATCTCCACCCAGCCGAACTCCGGCGCATTCCAGAGTATCAATTCCTCGCAGAGACGCGACAAATGCAGCATGGTCAGCGCCGCCGCGCCGACCGTTTCCACCGCAAAGTCCCGGTCCGAGACGGCATCTAAACTGTTCGGCGCAACCCCGTCAAACCCCAGCAAATCCGCGACGCGCCGCCGGTTGATTTGAAACGTCGTTCCCGCCAACGCGCCCGCCCCCAGCGGCAGGACATTCACTCTCGCCCGCGCCTGCGCGAATCTTTCCTCATCCCGCGCCAGCATCCAAAAGTAGGCTAAGAAATGATGCGCCAGCCGCACCGGCTGGGCGTGCTGCAAATGGGTCATCCCCGGCAGCAGCGTGTCCAGATGCGTCTCGGCAAGCTCTGTCAGCGTCGTTTGAACTGCCGCAATCCGCTCCCGCAGGCCGTCTACCGCATCCCGCACATACAGCCGCAAATCCGTCGCCACTTGATCGTTGCGGGACCGCGCCGTGTGCAGCTTCCCGGCCACCGGCCCCAGCCGCTCGGTCAGCAGCGACTCCACCGCCATATGCACGTCTTCCGCCATCGGAGGCAGCACAACCGCGCCCGACTTCAGATCTTCCCCCAGCGTTTCCAGCCCAGCGGCAATAATTTCCGCTTCCGCTAACGGGATTATTCCGCATTCTCCCAGCATTTTCACATGGGCGATGCTGCCCAGAATATCATAGGGCCAAAGCCGCTGGTCAAACGACAAACTCGCATTAAACTCATGGACCAGCGCATCAGTTTCCTCCGAAAACCGCCCGGCCCAAAGCTTCGGCGCAGATACAGACATGACAAACTCCTCAAACTCAACTCAAATATAGCAGCATGATATCATCCTGCTGCGCCGCTTCCTGGAAGAACTCACGAACTGCTGTCAATTTCCCCCACAGCCAGTCAAATACTTTTTCCGGCTCCTCAACCGTCCAGCCACCAGGGTAGATGTCAGCCGCTTCAAATGCTACTGGGTTAAACTGTCCCTGCAACTCAGATTTATCCAAATCTTCTAAGGCGGCGCTTGTTTCCTTCACCTGCGGCGGCGTTAGATACCGGGCAGGACCGTATCCTAAATCCTCACCGATTTCTGTTCCACCAAACACGATATCGTAAGGCAGGGAATGGCTGTCGAGCAGAAATTGAATGCCGTGCCAAGTTTTAGCAATTTCCAGATCAATTCCAAAGGGTTCATCTGTATCTTCTTCAGGAAACAGAAGTTCCCCGATTGCATCTGGGTCATTATTGAGAGCCGCTTGCAGATCGTCAAATTGACGAGATGTAATGCGGCGGTATCCACCAATCATGGACATAACATTTTCTCCAAAGCATTCGCCACGGGTTGAAACCCGAAGCTATGAAAAGCGCACCGTCCAGGGGACGTTGAGACAAAAAGCAAGAAGGTCGGCATTTCTAATCTTCACGTCGCCTCGACGGCGGGAACTTCCCAGCCTCGGAATTTATTCCGTGGCTCTTATCCGCAGCTTTCGTCTATGCAGACGCATGAGGAGTGTCCACATGCTCAAGCGTGAAGTCCCGAAATTGTGTAACCGTCTCCGTGCCGCTGGCAAACAGCATCCGATGCTCAAACAAGCCTTCTGCGATTAACTCGATCTCGTCCCAGCCGTGGTCGTCAAACTCGATTCCGCAAGATGCGCCGCTTTCCGGCAGTGCGTCTTGCGGGTCGGCATCAGGGCCGGGATTATAGGCGGTTTCTACGCCCGCCTTGATCTGAAACAGCGTGACACTTTTGTAGTTCAGAAAAAAACGCCGCAAGCCGAGTTGTCTATCGTCTTTATCAGTATATTCCCCGTTTAGAACAATCGTGAGGGTTTGGGCCTCAAAGGACGCTGTGACTTCAAGCGCTTGGCTGTCGTTCAAGTAAATCCGCTGCGCGTCCCAGCCCGGCGAAAAGTCGCAGAGCAGGCGCAGGTCGGGCGGCAGCTTGTGCCGGATTGTGTCGATGTAGTCGTGGTACTGCTTTTCCCTTACCTTGATTTGGTCCCAGGGTTCCCACGTTTTCCAGTCTTCAATGGAGAAGTATTTCATGGCAAGGCAACATTCAAGCAAGGGGGATACGCTCCTACATTGCAACTCCCGAAGACTGCTTGGGGCGCACGATAATTTGGATTTCCTGACCGAGTGCGTCTAAGCAGCGGAACAAGTGCTCTAGGGTGAAGTCGTCTAAGCGGCCACTGAGAAGATCGGAAAGGCCCGGCTGAGTTAAAGCCATCAGCTTGGCGGCTTGCTTCTGCGTGAGGCGACGCTCTTTGATGAGCCGCTCGATCTTGATGGAAAGCTTTGCTTTTGCCAGCAGCAGTTCCGGGTCGGGCAGGTCTAAGTCGGCAAAGACGTTGCCGCAGCTTGGCGTGACTTCGATGGCTTCCTCGGCATCAGCTAATGTTTCGGTTGGCATAAAGTTCCTCCGCTTTCTTTAGGCGCGTGTCAATTAATTGCAAATCGCGTGATGAAGTCGCAATCCCGGCGCGGCTTTTCTTTTGGAAGACGTGCAGGACGTAAACCATGTCAGGAAAGCGAACGGTGTAAACGGCACGGTAAGTGTCCGTGTCGTAATTTTCTACAATTTCAAGCACTCCCGCCCCGCGAAAGCCTTTCAGCGGCTTTGCCGCCGACGGCTTGCCGCCAAGCTGTGCGCGAAGAAGCGCCCTGCCGAACACTTGCCGGACAAGGCGCGGCAGGGCTTGTAGATCTTTGCGCGAAGAGCCGACGAATTCCAGCGGCTTTACGATTTCATCATCCATGATAGTATACCAATCGGAGGCCCGAATCGAGAAGCGACTATTTGCCGTGCTTTTCTTTGAGCGCCCAGTACATGCGGGACTGCATTCCGTGGGTCTGGACGTTGCCGACGGAGAGGCTTTGGTCGAAGGTCTTGGAGTCGAACGACGCCAGATCTTCGTTGTACAAGGCCCACTCGGAGGCGCGGCCAATGACCGTGAGGCTGCTCTTATAGAGCCGCAGGGTGACGGTGCCGGTGACGCGCTCCTGCACTTTATTTGTGAACGCTTCCAAGTCTTCTTTCAGCGGGTCGAACCACAGGCCGTAATAGGCCAGTTCGCCCCACTGCTGGTCGACCATCGCCTTGAACTTGCGCTCAGCAGCCGTCGCCACAAGAGACTCTAAAGCGGCGTGGGCTTTGATGAGAACCGTAGATGCCGGGCATTCGTAGTTTTCGCGCACTTTCAGGCCCAGCAGCCGGTCTTCCATGATGTCTACCCGCCCGACCCCATTGTCGCCGGCGATTTTGTTCAGGCGCGTTACCAGGGTCAAGCCATCTAGTAGCTCACCGTCAAGCGAAACAGGAACGCCGTTCTCGAAGCCGATGGTCAGCACTTGGGGCGTTGCGCTGGCGGTTTCAATGCCCTTCGTCCACTGGAAGATCTCTTCCGGCGGGGCGTAATTCGGCTCTTCCAGATGACCGCCTTCAATGGAGCGGCCCCACAAATTCTCGTCAATGGACCAGATTTTGTCGGTGCTTACCGAGATGGGGATGTTTTTCAGCTTGGCGTACTCAATTTCTTCAGTGCGCGTGTAGTTATGCTCGCGCATCGGAGCGATAATTGGCGTGTCGGGCATCAAGGCACGCATAACATATTCGATGCGAAACTGATCATTGCCTTTGCCGGTGCAGCCGTGGCAGAAGGCGTCGGCCCCGACCTGCTTTGCGACTTCAACGGCTTTGAGGCCAATCAAAGGCCGGGCGATGGCGGTAGACAGCGGATAGCCCTGGTAATCGCCGTTGGCTTTGACGGCAGGCCAGCAGTAGTCTTCGACGAACTCCGCTTTGGCGTCGGCGGTGTAATGCTCGCAGCCTAAAGCTTTTGCCCGCTCTTCCGCTGTTTGGACATCTTCGGCGGGCTGACCGACATCCACGGTGACGGTGACGATGCGGTCAAAGCCATAATCTTCGCGCATCATGGGAATGGCGACGGACGTGTCGAGGCCGCCGGAATAAACGAGAACAACTGTTTTTGGCATAGTGATTTCCTTTGTGATATTGACCCCCCAGCCCCCATTATTGGGGGCTGGGGGGACTCTTACAGCACCAGCGACAAAATCGCTTTCTGGGCGTGCAGCCGGTTTTCCGCCTGGTCGAAGACCACCGAGTTCGGGCCGTCCAGGACTTCGGCGGTGATTTCCGCGCCCCGATGGGCGGGCAGGCAGTGCATCACCAGGGCATTGGGCTTGGCGTGGGCCATCAGCGCGGCGTTAACCTGGAACGGGGCGAAAATCTGCGCCCGTTCGGCGGTTTCGTCTTCCTGGCCCATCGAGGCCCAGACATCCGTGTAGACCGCATCGGCGTCCCTGACTCCCTCGGTGGGGTCATGAGTCAGCGTCAGGACTGCGCCGGTCTCCAACGCAAAGCCGAGCGCAGCTTGCCAAAGCTGTGCGTCAGGCTCATAGCCTTCCGGGCAGGCCAGGCGAAAATGTGTGCCGACTTTCGCCGCCAGCAGCGCCAGCGAGTGCGCGACATTGTTGCCATCGCCGACATACGCCAGCGTCAGCCCGGCCAGATCGCCCTTGCGCTCGGCGAGTGTCTGGAAATCGGCAAATGCCTGACACGGATGCTCTTTATCAGATAGGCCATTGATGACCGGGATTTGGGCGTATTCGGCCAGTTCCAGCACGGCGGAATGGTCAAACGTCCGGGCCATGATGCCGTCTATCCAGCGCTCCAAGTTCCGGGCCACATCGGGAACCGTCTCGCGGACGCCCAGCCTGCCTTCCAAGTAAATGGCATGGCCGCCAAGCTGGGTCATGCCCGCTTCAAACGTAACGCGCGTCCGAAGCGACGGCTTTTCGAACAGCATCGCCAGCGTCTGCCCTTTGGCGAACAGCGTCTGCGTTTCGTCAAACTTGTGCGTCTTGAGCCGGGCCGCGACATCCAAAATCAGCCCAATCTCGTCAAGCGTCAGCGGCTCAATGCCGAGGATGTCCCGCCCGCGCAGCCGCGTTTCGCCGAGAACATCGTATAAGTCAGAGCGCCCTTTCGTCGGCGGGGCCATGCGCTGAGAGTAGTTGCTTCTTACAAGTGCGGCGGTCCCGATCTCGGCTTTTGGTATTGGTTTGTTCTTGATGCGTTTCCACAGACTCGGCTTAGGCTGTTCTTGATCTTCATTCCCATCGCTTTCCTGCAATTGAACGACTTCGAGACGAGTACGCTCCAGGTCTACGCCCAGCATCGCCAGCACCTTCCCAGCCAGTCCCTCGCCTTCTCGGATAAGTCCCAACAAAAGATGCTCTGTCCCAATGAAATTATTGTTGAGCTGCCGCGCTTCGTCATAAGCAAGGTCAATTACCCGCTTGGCGCGTGGCGTAAGCTGCATATCCTGCCCCATCCGACTATCCCCACGTGCGACTTGCCGTTCAATTTCGGAACGAACCCGACCAATGCTAATGCTCATACTTAGAAGGACACGGATTGCCTTGTTGTCGTTCTCTCGAACAAGCCCCAGCAGAAGATGCTCGGTCGAGACATAGTTCTCACCTAAACGCCCAGCTTCTTCTTGTGCATAAAAAACTGTTTTTCGTGCCGATTCGGTAAATCGCTGCCACATAAAGCGGGTTTCTCCTTGTCCCTAAGAAAACACGGGGCTGAACCCCCGTGCTTTAGTCAAGCAACTCCCCGCCTGCGCGGGCAGAAGAAGCTAATGCTCGGTTCCTATATCTTCGCCCACGAAGGTGGGGGCTTGCACTTCCAAAGCCCTGCCGTTCAGGGCAGGGGAAACTGAAGGTGTTTCGCAGGACGGCCAAAGCAAACTGTCGGCGTGATGCTGTTTTTGGTTTTCAATGTAGCGCTGCACCCGCGGCAAATGAGACGCGCTGACGGAATGGCTGCTGTAACCGCCCTGCCACTTGAACGCCCAAGTCGGCGAGCCATGCGTATCATTCAAGGCTTTAGAAGAAATGCCTTTGACTGTCTCCATGAAATCCGCCAAGCAGAGCGTGCGCGGCAGCGAAACCAGCAGATGCACATGGTCAGCCACCCCGCCGAGCGCGTACAGCGTTGCTTTCATCTGCAAGCATTGCGAACGGATCAGCGCATAGGCTTCCTGCTCCACTTCCCCTTTCAGCAGCGGCGCACGGTCCCAAGTCGCCCAAACCAGGTGCGTGAAGTTCCGATGATAAACGTGTGCCATGTATCCCTCCGTGGAATGTTTGAATTAAACACCTGCTTCGAATTAAATACCTGCCCTGAACGGCAGGGCTTCGCAAAAACAACTCTTCGCCCGCGCAGGCGGGGGCTTGCTCTTTTAAAGCACGGGGGTTCAGCCCCGTGTTTCCTCCGTGTTCTCTTCCTACACAACTGCCGCCAAAATCTCCAAAACGGCGTCAATGTCGGCTTGAGTGATGTTGAGCGGCGGGACCAGGCGCAGGGTGTGGTCACCGATGGCGCTGAGCAGCAGGCCGTGCTCTAAAGATTCCATTAAAACGCGCTTTGCATCGGGTGCTCTCAGCTCGACGCCGATCATCAAGCCCAGGCCGCGAACTTCCGCGATTTTGTCCCGGAAGGGCGGCTCGTTCAAACGCTGCACAAAGTACGCGCCCATGGCTGCGGCGTTTGCCACCAAATGCTCTTCGTCTATCGTGTTCAGAACGGCCAGGGCCGTCGCGCAGGCCAGCGGGTTGCCGCCGTAAGTCGAGCCGTGGTCGCCGGGAACCAGCGTCAAAGCCGCTTCGCCCCGCGCCAAACACGCACCGATGGGGAAGCCGCCGCCGAGCGCTTTTGCGGACGTGAGGATGTCGGGCGTGACGCCGTAATGCTCATACGCAAACCATTTGCCGGTGCGCCCGATGCCGGTCTGGATTTCGTCCAAGATCAAGAGCGCGTGGTGCTTGTCGCACAAAGCGCGGGCGGCTTCGAGAAACGCTTTATGGGCGGGATACACGCCGCCTTCGCCTTGAATGGGTTCCAAAAGCACGGCGCAGGTGTCATCGGTGACGGCGGCTTCGAGTGCTGCAACGTCGTTGAACAGGATATGCGTGAAGCCTGATACCAGCGGCGCGAACGGTTCTTGATACTTCGGCTGGCCCGTCGCCGTAACCGCTGCCATCGTGCGCCCGTGGAACGAGTTCTGGGCGGCGACAATGCCGAACTTAGACGCGCCGCCGTGGGATTTGCCCCACTTGCGGGCGATTTTGATGGCACACTCGACGGCTTCCGCGCCGGAATTGCCGAAGAAGATCCGGTCCATGCCGCTCACCTGGGTCAGTTTTTGGGCCAGCTTTGCGACGGGAGCCGTGAAGTAGTACCCTGCTGTGTGGATGAGTGTCGCCGCCTGCTCCTGGATGGCCTGGACCATCTTTGGATGGCAGTGGCCGAGCGCGTTCGTGGCAATGCCGGCGAGAAAGTCCCAATATTCTTTGCCGTTGGCGTCCCAAACTTTGACGCCGGATCCGCGCACAAGCGTGATCGGCAGCCGGGCATAGACGGGCAGGAGATAGTCAGCATCAAGCTGCTTGATTTCGGCGTCGTTAATCGCCGGATAAATATTGCCGGTGTGCGTGTCCAGGGTATAGGACGCGGTATCCGTGGCATAAGTTGTTTCAGGATGAGAGGCTGTCTCAGGCCCATAGATTTTAGTTGTCATAGGTGTTTGCTTTCCAGATCAATACCCGGCCATGAATGGCCGGGCTAAAAGGTTACGAAGCCCCTCCGGGGCTGGGAAAACGCCGCTCGGTGTGGGAGCGTTCCATGTTTGGCGAAAGCATCCGGTCTCGGTGATGCTGTTGTTGATTCTGGATGTAGGCAACAACAGTCTTCAAGTCGCGCCGAGCAAATGTCAAGGCTCCATATCCCGGCTGCCAAGCAAGCGCATGGCGACCTCCCGGCAGGTGATTAATTAAGTGCGCCGAGATGCCTTTAACTTTGTTCATCAAAGGCGCAACCGCGAGGGTGGTCGGCAAAGTGCAAGCAAGATGCACATGGTCCGGCAGTCCGTTCAGCGCGTGGATCGTGACCTGCGCGTCGCGGCAGATCGCTTTGATACTCGTATAAAGCACTTCTTCCATCTGCGGCACGATCATCGGCTCTCGGTTTTTCGTGGTCCAAACAAAATGGTAATAGATTTCCGTATAGGTATCCGGCATGATTCCCTCCCTAGAATGACTTACGATCGACGGCATTCAGCCCCGGCGGGGCTTCGTACACTTTTAGCCCGGCCATTCATGGCCGGGTTCTTATGGTCTTATGACCTTCTTTCCTACTTGATCATTGTTCCAATGCCGTCATGGGTAAACAGCTCCATTAAAAGCGAGTGCGGTACGCGGCCATCAATAATCGTGGTACGCTCAACGCCGCCCTGGACGGCGATGACGCAGGCTTCGACTTTGGGGATCATGCCCCGGTCCACATAGCCGTCGGTGATGAGCTGCCGGGCGTCTTTGGCGGTCATTTCTTTGATGAGGCTGTCTTTGTCGGCGAAGTCCTGGTAGATGCCTTCCACATCGGTCATCATCACAAGCCGGACCGCGCCGAGTGCAGAAGCCAGCTCACCGGCGACGGTGTCGGCGTTGACATTGTAGCTTTCGCCCCGGGCACCAATGGCGACGGTAGAAATGACCGGAATATAGCCGGCGGCGGCCAGCGTGTGCAGCAGCGCTGGGTTGATCTGGGTGACGCGCCCGACAAAGCCGATGTCGCCTTTGGTAGTCTCGCGCTCGGCGACAATTAAATTGCCGTCTTTGCCGGACAGACCGACAGCCATCGCGCCCTGCTGGTTCAGATGCGCGACAATGCCTTTATTCGTCTTGCCGGCCAGCACCATCTCGACAATTTCCATCGTTTCGGCGTCCGTGACCCGCAGGCCGCCGACAAACTGCGGTTCTTTGCCCATCTTGTGCATGGCGTCGCTGATTTCCGGCCCGCCGCCATGAACGACAATCGGGTTGATGCCGACATAGCGCATCAGCACGATGTCCTGCATGACGGCGGCTTTCAGCGTTTCGTCCAGCATCGCCGCGCCGCCGTACTTAACGACAATTGTTTTGCCTGCGTACTGCTTGATATACGGCAGGGCTTGAATTAGGACTTCCGCTTGTGTCATGTTACTCTCTCATTCTATAGCTCAGTCGGCAGATGGTGCGCGTACATGAGGCGGCAGTCGCCATGCGCGGCCAGCGTCGCCGCGATTTTTGGATGCGGCATCGCGTAGTTGACTAGGTAATCCCATTCGCCCATCTCCAGGCGCACCGGGAACGCCAACTGCTCGGCATTCAGCGAGAACTGCGCGTCAACGCCCGGCTTGTTGCCCCGCGCATCCAGCCGTATCCAGCGGCCTGCGCCCCGCAGATAGACCGTGTTCAGCGCGTGAACGCAGTAGCCGGTGTCCGGCGTGTCGCCGAGTGTCAGGCGCTGGTAGCACACGCCCGATGCGATATGCTGGCAGCGCAGCAGCGCGACCAGCAGGTGCGACTTGGCATAGCAGATGCCTTCGGCGTGTTCTAAAACTTCGGACGCTTTGGCGGTCACCCGGCGGCTGCCGATGTCCCAGGAATGCGCGATCTCGTCCCGGACAAAGTGAAACGCCCGGCGCACAGTGTCTTCTTCCGAGCCGCCTCCAGCGTCCCATTCGGCGATTGCCGGATGCTCCCAGTCAATCAGCGTGGACGCTTCTAAATACGCGCTCGGTTGGTAAATGGTTTGCAGTGTCAGGTTGCTTATCCTTCCGCCGTTGCCAAAGCCTTTGGCGTCCGAGCGAACGCCGCGAGGCAGACGCCCAGCACGATCAGCGCCAGCGCGGCAAACCCGGCGGGGCTGAGACGTTCTCCGGCCAGCATAGACCCCAATCCCACGGCGATGACCGGGTTGACATACGCATAGCTTGTCGCCAGCGCAGGCCGGACATGCACCAGCAGGTAGGCATACGCACTGTACCCGGCCACGGCAGCGAAGACTAAATACACAAACGCCAGCAGCGGGCGCAGCGGCAGGCCGTGCAAATGTTCGCCGCGCACCGCGCTCACCGCCAGCAGCAGGACGCCGCCGCAAAGCATCTGCGCGGCGGGGGCCATTGCGCCAGTCGGGAGCGTCAAGCGGCGGCTCCAAACCGAGCCGAAAGCCCAGCCGACGGCGGACACGCCCAGGGACGCCGCGCCAATGGGGCTGCCGCGCAGGCCGCCTTCTAAATTCAAACAAATAATCCCGCAGAACCCGATGGTGAGGCCCAGCCACTCGCGCCGCGTCGGCCACTGCCCCCACAGCCCCCCAAACAGCGAAGTCCACAGCGGCACCGTCGCAATCCCCAGCGCGGCCAGACCCGACGTGATGCCTTTATATTCAGCGAACATCACCCCGCCGTTGCCTAGCCCCAACAGCAAAGCGCCCACCAGCGCCGCCCCGCCCCACTGCGCCCGTGTCGGCAGCGCCGCGCCCCACCCCCGCAGCGCCAGCATCAGCCCGCCGCCTGCAATGATGAAGCGTACCCCGGCCATTAAAAACGGCGGAAAGGCTTCCAGCCCAATTCGCATTCCGAGGTAAGTGGACCCCCAGATGACATAAATCGCCCCCAGCGCCAGCCAGACCCCCACCCGGTCCGCCTTTGCTCCTGCCCCTTCCGCTTCTTGCCTTGCTGCTGTCAGTGCGATGATGCCGCCTCCCATTCTCTTAAAACCTGCCGCACCGGCGGCAGCGGCGAGAGCCACAGCCAGCCGACATTGATCCAAAAACCCGGCAGCACCGCGCTTGTGTACCTGCCGTCCGCGTCCGGCGTCGCCCGCTGATACCGGCCTTCAGCGTCCAACACAAAAAAGTCTGCCCGATGCGAGATATTATCAACGATCCAATACTCGCGCACTCCGCCCGCCTCGTACTCCGCATACTTTGCCCCCCGGTCCCGCAGAACGCTTTCCGGCGAAACAATTTCGATCACTAAATCGGCGGGGCCGTCCATAAAGTTGTTTTTGAGATTAGGCAAATTGTCTTTCACGACAAAGAGTATGTCCGGCTCTCGCCCACGTCGTACATTGGTCATCTTCATTTGGAATGGCGCGATGTAGACTTCTCCTGCGCCGCGCTCTTCAAACTCGCTCAGAAGAGAGGCAAGATAAAGCGCTAACTTTTGGTGTTTTCTGCTTGCAGGACTCATCATTTCCACCTTTCCGTCCACCCATTCAGCGTAAGTGTCTTCGTCCGCCCAGTCCAGAAACTCCTCGTAGGTCATTTCTTGTGTGGGCGTTTGTTTAGTGATTTTTGCTTTTTCCAGTATGGTTGCCATTTGCATCCCCTTTCGCTTACTTCAATTTGCTTATTCAAGGTTCTTCGTCATCAGCATTCCCGGCACTTCAACAGCGTCTTTGCCGTAGACGCACACTGTCGGCTCTGTTTGCCGGTAGCCGGCCCGCTCGTAAAACTTGACCGCGTTCAGCGACGCATCCAGCGTCAGCGCCGTGAGACCTTGCCGCTTCGCCATGTTTTCCAGCACTTGCAGAATTTGACTGCCGATGCCGCGACGCCCAAACTTCGGGTCGACAAAAAGGGCTTCGATTTCGCCTGCTTGTCCATCAAGTTTGCCGAAACCGACGACGCTGCCCTCCGCTTCTGCGACAAGAACGTCAGGGTCCGACCGGTAGCCTTCCGGCGTGAGACGCCCGGCCCATGCTTCAATCTGCGCCGCATCATAGTGGCAGGCGGCGCTGACACGGATCGCCTGCGTATGCACCTGCCAGAGTGCATGTCTATCGTCAGTAGTCGCGGGGCGAAGTTTGATTTTCATTTTAGGACAACACCAAGAATGCGCCTTCCAGGTCTTCATCAAAGTCTTTTATTTGTGCCTGATGGTCACGCAAAATCGCTTCAATCTCCTGCACGGAGCAGTTGCCGCGCCGTATCCAAATCACTTTGGGCGGGAAGCCGAACAGCAGGAGGCGCGTGCTGCCGGACCAACTCGTCGGCGACGTTCTTCAAGCCGACATCACGAACATGGATAGAGGCCGGAGAGATGTCCGCAAGCAGCGACACCAAGCGAGGCGGCAAATTCTCGTCAAACAGCAGTCTCATAAAGCTCTCATAAAGCCGTCGCGACCAGCTTGCGCTCCCGGTCAGCAGCAAACGCGAGGCAGGCCCGAATGTCAAGGGCGGTCAAATCCGGGAAGTCAGCCAGTATCTCCACTTCGGTCATGCCGGACGCGAGGTATTCCAAAACATCGTAAACGGTCATTCGGAGGCCCCGAATGCAGGGTTTGCCGCTGCGCTTACCGGGTTCAATCGTGATGTAGTCTTTGTAATTCATGGCTTTACTCTTTGTATGGCACTCGGCGTTGATTTCGGCTCGGTTACGGCACAAGCGTGATTGTGCCGAACTGCCGAAAATGATGGTCAAAGGCGAACGCTTCAGTGATGCCCAGTTTGTCCATGATGACTTTGCTGGTACAGTCGGTAAAGCTCCATTCTTTGTCGGCGTAGCGGGCAAAGACCTGCCAGGCAGCGCGGATGTCGTCCTCAGTCAAGTAATAAACAACAGCCAGCGAACCGTCAAAAAATTGCTGACCTACTGTAAGCGCCCGCCGGTTTTCGCCGCGAGCTTTCAGCAGCGTCAGCGTTTCATCGACAACAAAGTCAGTCGTGAGAATCGGCTGGCGGTTGTTTGTAAACCAGCGGTTTGCCGCCGGGTACTGCGGGTCAACTGGAACGGAAAGCGAAAACCAGCCGCCGGTGTCTGCGAAAATCATAATGCACCTTTGAGGCCACCGTACAAAATGCGGTCATGTTCCGCGCCGGCAAACTCCGTGCCGCTGGCTTCCATCGGCAGCGCAGCAATCTCCGCCATGATCTCGGCGGCGCGGCGCGGGTCAGGGGCGCGGCGTTCCAGTTCCGCGAGGTCCGGCGCGTTGACGGTCAGTTTGACTTGTTCGCCTTCCGTTAAGTCTTTTGTCGGCTCCAGCGGGCGGAAGACGCCCGCTTCGTACACGGCATCTATGGTCATCGTCATAGTATCGCTCCTTATGTATGGCACTTTATGTGTGGTACTCGGCGTTGATTTTGACGTAGTCGTAGGAAAAGTCGCAGGTCCAGACGGTGGCGGTCTCGCCTTGGGGCTGGTGGAAGTCTACCAAGATTTGCACTTCTTTGGACTTCATGGCCTCAGACACGACGTAGCCGTTGAAGTCGGTAGGCATTCCTGACCGATAAACAGTAGTTCCGGCGAGGGCGATTTCGACGCGCTCGGGGTCGAACTGGATCCCGGCGCGGCCCGTCGCAGCGAGGATGCGGCCCCAGTTGGGGTCGCTGCCGAACAAGGCCGTCTTGACCAGCGGCGAATTGGCAATGGTCTTGGCGACCGAGCGCGGAAAGCCCGCCCGCTGCTCCGGGGTCAGCTCCATGCCGTTTGCGGCGTAGGTTTGGGCTAAGCGTTCGGGAACGGCGACGTTCTGCACCGTCACTTCCACCAGCTTTGTCGCCCCTTCACCGTCGCGGGCGATTTCTTTGGCTAAATAAAGGCAAACCGAGTACAAGGCTTTCTCGAACTCGCGGGCATCGGCGCTTTCCAGGGAGTTGATCGGGGCGTTGCCGGCCAGGCCGTTGGCGAGGCACAGCACCATGTCGTTGGTGCTGGTGTCGCCGTCCACGGTGATGGAGTTGAACGTGTACCAGCAGACGCGCCGAAGCATTTCTTGTAAAACAGGCTGCTCAATGGCGGCGTCGGTGGTCAAAAAGCCCAGCATGGTCGCCATGTTCGGCGCAATCATGCCGGAGCCTTTGGCGATTGCCCCCAGCCGGGCGATTTTGCCGCCGGACAGGGGGAACTCGACGGCAACTTGTTTCAGAAACGTGTCGGTGGTCATAATCGCCTGCGCGGCATCGTCGCAGGTGTCCCGGTGCAGCATCGGCACGGCCATTTCAATGCCGGCAATGACTTTCTCAATTGGCAGCTTGGTCCCAATCACGCCGGTAGAGGCGGACAGGACCCGGCGCACGGGCAGGCCTAGCGCTTGGGCGGCATGGTTGACCATCGCCACGGCGTCGGTGAACCCCTGCTCGCCGTTGCAGGCGTTGGCGTTGCCGGAGTTTGCGACAATCGCCCGCGCCAGTCCATCTGCCAGGTGCGCCTGATTGCTGGAAACGCACGGGGCCTGCACGATGTTGGTCGTGAAGACGCCTGCCGCAACCGCGTCCACGTCTGAGACAATCAAGGCCAGGTCGTTGCGCTTGCGCTTGACGCCGCTGTAGACGCCTGCCGTCTGAAAGCCGAGCGGCGCGACAATGCCGCCGCCGATGATAGTCATGCCGTTCATTTCAATGCCGTTCATATTCATAGTAGTTATTCTCAAAGGCTGCTGTTACCCCCACCCCCGCCGCTTCGCGTCGACCCCTCCCCCACTTTGTGAGAGAGGGGTAAGAGAGGATAAAGCGAATGGCTTCCTTCCTAAATCTGGCTCCCCTCTCTTGTTCCGACGGGGGAGGGGCTGGGGGTGGGGGCCTCTTTACGGC
>CAXTRL010000044.1:0-15779 GCA_964246575.1 uncultured Armatimonadales bacterium | reverse complement strand
AAGCGCAAACGCAATGTCCGTCACCATCAGCACCGCCACGGCGGGGGCGGCGATTTGCAGCCCCGCCAGAAGCATCTGAAACGTCACATCGGTAAATGACCCTGTCAGCCCCGTCATTGAAAGCTGAGACACCGGCAGCTTGACAAACGAGCGCTCCAGCGACGCCAGCAGCAGCCAGTGGCCGTTGGCGAGGAGATACAAAACCATCGCGTAGCGGTACTGGAACGAAGAAATCGGAGCCACCGATTCATTAAACTGCGGGTTAAACGTCGCCGCTTGCGTAAAGCCCATCCCGTAGTCCGTCAGTGCGCCTGCCATGCGAACTGCGACAAACAGCAGCGACACGACAAAGCCAATCAGCAGGCCGATGAGCGCCTGCCCCAGCATCACCCCCGCCATGCCGAACACCGTGGCTGGTACTGTGGCTGTTACTGTCGCTTTCACCAGCGGCAGCAGCACCAGTGACAGAATGCCGGACAGGCCAACTTTAATTTGTATGGGGACTTCCTGCGCCCCAAACACCGGCGCGGACACAAACAGCGCGGACACGCGGGCAAAGATCTGCAAGAACGCCCAAAACGAATCGGCGGAAAACGCGGCTAAGTCAAACATCGGCTGCGCTTTCTCTTAGTGGATCACCGTCGGCAGGCTGCCGAACATTTCCGCCGTGAACCCGACAATCGTGTGCAGCATCCACGGCCCCAGCACGGTCAGTGCTAGGACCAGCGCAATAATCTTCGGCACAAACGTCAGCGTCTGCTCTTGAATCTGCGTCACTGCCTGGAACAAGCTGATGATGACCCCGATCGTCAGCGACAGCAGCAGGATCGGCATGGACATTTGCAGGGAAATCAGCATGGCATGACGCGCCAAATCCATCGCTTGTAGTTCGTGCATGACGTTTTTGTACCATACTTTTACCGGGATGCCCCACGGAAAAACGCCGCTCCCTTCCCATGCAGGATTTCGAGCGAGCAGGCGCGAAACAATGTCCATGAAACACTTCCGGCTTTGGGCCGTTTGCCTGGCCCTCCTTCCTCTCGCCGTTTGCCCTGCATCCGGGCAGGTCCCGCCGCAAGCGCCCAGCCCCACCCCCCCACGTCTGACCGGCACTGTCGCTAAGATCAGCATTGTCGGCCTCAAAAACATCAGCTTAAATACAGTGCAGGCCAAGCTGACCTTGAAAGTCAGCGACGCCTACACGCCCGAAGCCGCTCAAAAAGACGCAGACGCCCTCAAAAGCATGGGCGTTTTCAACGGTCAAGTCATGGTCGCCGCGACACCTGCTTCCCCCAGCGGCGTTGATCTCGCCTATACCGTCCGCGAAAACCCGGTTATCCGAAGCATCCACATCACGGCTAACACACCGAACGCCCAGCCGTCTATTCCGCCGGGCGAGTTGTTTGCTCAAATGAAAACCTGCGTTGGTCAAGTGCTAAACACAAATGTTTTGGTCAATGATTTGAATGGCCTGTTCAACCACACCGACGGCTATGCTTTCAAGCAAGGC
Organism: uncultured Armatimonadales bacterium; assembly: GCA_964246575.1. Lineage (GTDB taxonomy): Bacteria > Armatimonadota > Armatimonadia > Armatimonadales > Capsulimonadaceae > JANXMY01. The sequence goes on along the minus strand of CAXTRL010000044.1, from coordinate 14,269 downwards.
TATATCATGGATGTCAGCTCGGACATCAACATTGACCCTATGACTGGTATTTTGACCATTCCACTGGTGGAAGCCCACATCAAGTCTGTTGAAGTCACCGGCAACAGCCGCGTCAAAACCGCCGACATAATGGCGCAGATGCACACGAAAGTCGGCGACATCTTTAACAATGCTGCTTTGCTTCAAGATGCCTCTGCGCTTTACGAAGATGGAAGTTTCCGAACAGTCAACTACACATGGAACATAATCAAGCCAGGCGATCTTGATCTCAACTTTAGTATCGTAGAACAGCCTGCGGCTACGGGCAGATTAGACGAGAAGCAGGGCAAGGTCATTCCTTTTCTTTATGACCCCATTACTATTCCCACGCCTGTTATTCAGGTCAGTATTAATGGGCACTCACCACTTCCTTTCATTGTAGATACAGGATGTACCACGGGGTTGCTGATGAACCCGTGGGCAGCAAAAAAACTTGGACTACATGTGGATGATTTGTCAAAGAAAGCTGACAATTATGCTTATCAAACTACTTCTGTTCAAGACGTTATTTTGATGGGGCTGAAAAACGGGGCCAACGCTGATTTCGGGATACAACCCGCTCAGGTAACAGACTTAAATGTCATTGATCAAACCCTTGGGAGCCAGTATATCGCTGGGGTTGTGGGTCTTGGGCTGCTGCAGTCAGTTACTTCCCGCTTTGACTTCGCGGCTCGGACATTGACTATTTTTACTTCGCCGCACCCACCTTTGTCTGTTCCTGACGGTACGATCCTTCCACTGAAGACGTCTTCCACCGGAGTTCTCGACGTTCGGGCCACTCTCGCCCCGAATACTTACGCGGATTTAATCTTCGACACCGGCAGTAGTTCGACCCAAGTTCCGCTTTCTTCATTGAAATCGCTTCACCCAGCGGCTATCGCTTCTAGCGGAGGAGGGCGAGTAGATTTCATGTTCGTTTGTCCTGAACTGCGTCTTGCGGCGCTAGACTTCGGACTACTCCATGTTCCGAATGTCGTCGTGAGTGTTCTGCCGCCGCAGATGAAACCATCACTCGGCCTCGACATTCTGGCAGGTTACCGGCTTATACTGGACGGCCCAAATGGGCAGTTGATCTTGGAGCCGTCGCGGCATAGCGGGCGTTACGCCACCGGGCATTCCGGTTTAGAAGTCAAGCGCGTCGGAGAAAGCTGGTTTGTAAGCGCGTTGACGCTTGGAATGCCCGCCCAAAAGTCGGGGCTTCGAGTAGGAGATAAAGTTCTTGCCGTCGGCGGAGCGGGTGCGAGGGAGTTGACGATGCTGCGAATTTCAGGACGCCTTTCAGGCCTCGCGGGAGTGCCGGTGCAAGTGTTGGTACGCCGAGGCACCAAGCGGCTTACAGTTTCCTGGATTCCAGGTGATGACTTTAGCTCACCACGTTCTGTAATGGACGGCATCTCTATGACAAAAGCCCCCGGCGGCCCGTGGATTGTTGCGGATACGCTGAAAGGTTGTGCCGGAGACCTGGCTGGATTGCGAGTCGGAGACAAAATTACTTATGTAGACAGACAGGCAGTAGCGAACATACCCATGAGCAGTTATGGAGGAGAAGAAACAAAAGCACAACTGACAGCACTCTTAGTAGTAGAGCGTCCGGGTGTGGCGCAGCCGTTTACCGTGCGTCTGACGGCTCCGAAGCCGCCGGTGTCTAAAGCTTCGCAGTGATTAGCGGCTGCGCTGGGCAAGCTGCAAGTTGACTAAACGCGCGAGAAGCGTGGCGAGGAAAATCTGGCCGAGGACGGACTCCAGGTTAGACAAGCTGCGGGCGAGCGCGTGCAGCGGCACGATGTCGCCGTAGCCGGTGGTGGTCAGGGTCGCCAGGCTGAAATAAAGAAGCTGGCCGAACTGCGGCCTCGACTGGGCGGAGATGCCCGAAAACGCGCCGGGCGAAAAGTGGCACAGGCAGGAAAACAAGGTGGTAAAAATCAGGGAAAGGTTCAGGTAGATGACTACGGCCCCCTGGACCCGGTGGTGGGTTACCGGGCCGTCGCTGAACACGGCTTTGCCGATGCCGAGGCTGACGGCGCTGGTAAACAGGAACAAGCCGAGGTAGTGCAGCAGCCGGGTCGGGTCAAGTGGCGTAATCGCCGCTGTCGCCAGTGTCAGCGCAAAGCCGAGAATGATGGCAATGCGGGTCGCGCCGAGGCCGGGAACGACAAACGCCGAAACTAGGGCCAAAGCAAGCTGGAACACATCAATGACTGTGCGGCTCAAGGTGCCTTCACTTGTCAAAGGAACGACAAGAAAGATAAACAAAAGCTGCATGGCAAGCAGGACGCTCAGGCAGGGTTCACGCAGAGCATCCTGCCAGGCTTTCACGCGAGGATGCATCACAGGCTGATCTGTCCCTTTATTCGGAATACTTAGCGACTTGCGTTGGGGTTTCCCAGACAGAAACGTGGTCCAAAGTGGCGCGGTCGAAAGGGGTCTGCTTCATGGCGCGGTAGATATAGGCGGCGATGTTTTCGGCGGACGGGGAGACGCCTTCAAACGCAGGAAGCTCGTTGAGGTAGGTATGGTCAATCGTGTCTAAGACGGTGTTGAACGCGCGTTTGATGTCGGTAAAGTCTACGAGCATCCCGAAGCGGTCCAGTTCGGTGCCTTTGTAGGCGACTTCCACGCGGTAATTGTGGCCGTGGAGGGCCTCGCAGGGGCCGTTGTAGTCAAACAAGCGATGGGCGGCGGCAATGGTTTTTTCAACGCGGACTTCAAACATAGTGTTTCTTCTCAATTGCGAACAGGAACCTACCCCGGCACAAGTGCCGACCCTCCCGAAACGGGAAGGTGAAGAGTTTCGGACACAGAGACGGAGACGCCGCGCCCGCACAATGAATTCTTGCTCCTTACCTTCCCGTTTCGGGAGGGTCGGCACTTGTGCCGGGGTAGGTTCATAAATCTTTCAAGTAGCGGTTGCGCTCATCCACCAAAATTTGCTTGGGGGCAACCGGCTCATCGGTGAGCATGAATGCGGCGATAATGACGACGTCGCCGACGCGGATGAGATGCGCGGCGGGGCCGTTCATGCAGATGACTCCGGAGCCGGGCGGGCCGGCAATGACATATGTTTCCAAGCGCTGGCCGTTGGTGGCGTTCCAAACATGCACCAGCTCGTTCGGAGCTAAGTCCACGCGCTCCATCAGCGCCGAGTCAATCGTGATGGAGCCGATGTAATTGACATCGGCTTCCGTCACCGTCGCCCGGTGGATTTTGGATTTGAGCATCTGGCGCAGGCGCATGGCAGGTTACCGGCCTCCACCTTTACCGGCTATCAAAGACGGCGCAGGCTTCGCGGACGCAGGCTTTGCCGTTCGGCGTCGCGGCGTCTGCCCCCGCTTTCCGGCGGGAACACGCGCCGGACTATCAGCAGGAGTACCCGGCACCAGGTCCGCAGTCGGCTCCAGGCGGTTCTCTAAAATCCGGCGGCGCATAGAGATCAGTCCGCCGAAGAACAAAAGAAGTGTTCCCGCCCAAACCAGATTGATCATCGGGCGCGTGGTCGCTTGCATCTCAAATGCTGGAGTCGCTGGGCCGCTGTCTTCGCGCAAGTAGATAGTCGCGGACTCGCTTCTCGCACCCGCGCCGGGATTAGCATTGTCGGAAGAGCCGGCATTCATACCGGCAAAGCTGATCAGCGCGTTACCCGGCAGCTTGATTTCCGGTGATTTGGGATCGGAAGCATCCGCATATTGGATGAACTGCGGCTTGACAAGAGTTGTTTTGCCCTGGTAGGTCACGCGCAGGACTGCGGACACCGGAAACACCGGCGGCATCTGCCTTGTAGCCCGCATTATCGCTCCCATCGGATTATCAAAGTACATGAAGTTAATCGTGTAGATCTTCGGATGCTCCGGGTCGTCCGGGCGCAGGTTAACCTGCTGCGTGTCGCCGAGTGTCAGAACGGGCTTCTGCACGGCTGTCTTATAAAAGCCTTCCATCCCAGAAGCGTTAAGCATGTTCAGGTACAAGTCGCTTGCGCCGTGATGTAAAATCGCTGGGTGCGCGAACACCATCTTTTTGCCGCCGCCTTCGCCTGCCCGGAGCGCATACGGTAGGTGCGCTTGATACCGCTCCTTGCCGTCTGTGGAAGCGACATCCACCAGCAGCGCATTGTCCCGGTTGTCGGGAGTGCTTGTCATGCCCCGATAGACGGCTGTATATGCGCCATCCATGATGGACATCGGCTGATTTTGGACCAGCGTTATGTCCGGATCTTTTTTGACGAACACGACTAAACAGACAATGCCAATCAGCATGGTTGCCGCGCCGAGATGCGACAGCGTCCCGCCGACAGTCCAAACCGGGCGCACGAAAGGAGGCTCCGAGGCCTTGCGCGGCAGCAGCCGGGACCGCAGCAAGGTGGTGGAAACCAGCGCAAACACGGATGCCGTGAACAGCAGCAGCTCCGGGATCAGTCGTCCGCCGGTCAGCGGCGTTCCCAGATGCTTCGCGGCCAGCACAAAGCCTAGCGCAGCCACAACGGAGAGCGCATACGCCCAAACCAGCTTTGCGCCGTTTGTGCCGCCTTTGCCGCGCCAGGCCAGGTGCGGCCCGGCCCCCATGCCGAGGGCAAGAAGCACGGCCAGCGGGAACATCGCTTTGTTGTGGTAGTCTTCGCGCACCGCCCCCTGGAAGTCAGCCAGATGCAGCTTGACGCCGATACCGGTCAAGAGCGGCGCGGACAGGCCCGCCGCCGCAATGCCCGCGCAGAGCGTCAGCAGCACAATCGCCATCGTGTAGCCGAACTCGCGCGACTGCACATCGTCAGTCGCGCTTTCGCTCTTTGGGAGAACTTTAGAACGCCAGGCCAGCGCCCCAACAGAGACGCCGACAGCCAGCAGCAGGACGCCGAGAAGCACGTTGTTCGCATTGCCGCCAAGCGTTGAGAACGAATGGACGCTGAACTTATCTAAGATGCCGGTGCGGGTCAGGAACGTCTCGTAAAGCGCCCCGGAGAACGGCAGCAGGGCCAGCAGCAGGGTCGGCTTTAAGAAGCCGCCGCGCACCCGCTGGATTTGGGCGGCATGGAGAAAGCCTAAAAGCAGCATCCACGGGACGAACGGGCCGTTTTCGACGGGGTCCCATTCCCAAAAGCCGCCCCACCCCAGCATTTCATACGCCCAGTAGCCGCCCATCATCATCGCCAGCCCCAGCACGGCGAAGCCGAACAAGCCCCACGGCAGGGCGCGGCGCAGCCAGCCGTCCCATTCGCGCCAGCCCAAAGCCGCCAGCGCGAACGCAAACGGCACGGTCAAAGCCGCGAAGCCGAGAAACAGCGTCGGCGGATGGATGACCATCCAGTAGTTTTCTAAGTTGGGGTTCAGCCCTAAGCCTTCAGTCGGCGTCACTTGAATGCCGAAATTGTCGGTGGTCGGCAGAAACGGCGGCTTGAGGACCAGCATTCCCATCAAAAACAGCAGCACGGCCCCGTAAATCGGCATGACCCGCCGCTCCGCCGCGCCCGAAGTCCAGGCGAGAACGACGCCGAGAATGGCGATCCAAAAGCCCCAAAGCAGGAACGAGCCTTCCTGCCCGGCCCAAAACGACGGGAAATAATACAGCGGCGACATCGCCCGCGCCGAATGGTCGTAGACGTACTGCACGTCAAAGCGGTGCGTCAGCAGCAGCGTTCCCAGCACTGCCGCCGTGGCGAGCGTAGACGCCGCCGCCAGCACAAACGCCGCGCGGCCCACGCGGACAAACACGGCCCCGCCGCCCGCCGCATCGCGCTTGACGCAGGCCGTCAGGTAGCTGCCTATCGAAAGGAGAAGGGCGGCGACGGCAGTCCAAATTGTGAGTGTGCCTAAGAGCGGCAGAAATGGTGACGGCATAGTGATACTTGCTGTGTTCTAAGGAACCCCTCCCGCTCGTTCCTCGCTCCCTCCCCGAAACGGAGAGGGCCAGAGGTGTAAGTTAGGACCAGGGCATGACCGCGCTTGATCTTGATTCTCTTTACCCTCTCCGTTTCGGGGAGGGAGCGAGGAACGAGCGGGAGGGGTTCCGAAATCCTATCCCCCGTAGCTGCGCTCGGTGGTTCCCTGCCCTTGATACTTGGATGGACACTTGACCAGCAGATTGTCCGCGACAAAAACGCCCTGTGCCGGGTCATACGTCCCCTGCGCGTTGATGGCGACGGCCTTGCTCATGGCCGAGTCCAGATCGTCCGGCTTCGGGCCTTTGTAAACAACCGGCAGCATTTGGTTGGTTGACTTCTCGCGCATCGTGAAGCGCAGGGCATGAACGCCGCTGTCGTAGCTCATTGTGCCGGGGACAGGCGCTCCCATGACCTGCACATCGGAATCTGTTGCTTTCACGGCTTCGGCGAACGGCACGGCATTCACAAGATTGTTCTTGAACGCTACTGCGCTGAAGGCCAATGCTCCAATAATAATGATCAGGCCAATCACAGCCCCTTTGTTCTTCATAGTGATCGTCTCATATGAGAGTGTCGGGGTTTTCTACAACCCCGGCACTTCAAAGCCTCTCTTCCGGCTCGTCTAAGCGGCGCACTTCTTCTTGAAGACGCCTCACTTTGCTGTCCAGGTTCCACAGGTACGCCCAAAAACCCACAAAAATCAGTGTCGGCACCAGCATCAGCGGCAGCAAGCTAGACATGAAAGCGCAATTTCTCCGCGACAACGACTTTGGGCGCGGCTTGCATATTTGAAGCGGGCCGAGCGCGTCGGTTCAAGCGCAGTTGAACCAGGTCCAGCGCAACGTGAACGCGAAACGCCCAAACGTACATCAGCGTCAGGCCCAGCGAGAAGGCGGTTAGCACGATCCAATACTCGGAGCTGAACACCGTGTTCTTCGGATGCAACGTGTTCGGTGTCGAGTTCGGCAAAATCAGCGTCAGGAACGGCACGGAAACCAGCGCGAACAGCGTGTAAACCGCGCTGATCGTCGCCCGCTTTCGCGGGTCATCAATGGCAGTCCGCAGAGCGAAATACGCCAAGTAAATGAGAAGCAGCATGACAATGCTGATCTGCTTGATGTCCCAGCTCCAGTACGCCCCCCACTCGGCTTTAGCGAAGATCGCGCCCGTCGTGGTGGTCAAAGTCCACAAAAGCAGCGCCAGGCCAAGCGAGACCGACGACTTGACGTCGTCTTCCAAGCGCCGGGTCTTTAAGTAGGACAGCGCGTACCAGACGCCCACAGCGGTTGCGACTGAGCCGACAAGGGAGCAGGGAATGTGGAACACGGCAATGCGGGCCAGCGCCGGGCTGACAAACATGGGGATCGGCGGAACCCACAAAAAGCCCGCCGCCGTTGCAGCGCAGACCAGAAGTAGGAGACCGATCCGCCCAATGGGGACGCTTAATTTTTGCAGGTTAGTCATTCCACACATACTCAAACAGCAAAAAAGAAGCCGTTGTCATCACCAAGCTGTAAACCGCCAGCATTTCAATGTCAACCCGCGACTTTGCCAGATGGCTCGGCAGGGTGTCAAACGCGCCGATTGTTCCCTGCACGGCGATCAGCAGCAGCGGCAGCAGGATTGGAAACGCCACGACAAAGAACAGCGAACTTTTGCCTGACGACGCCTGCGAAATCAGCGCGGCCACAAAAGTTGCGGCTGCCGACAAGCCGACGCCACCTGTGAAAAGAACACCAAACAGCAAAAGAAAGTTCACGGACGTGACGGGCAGGACCACTAAAAACAGCGGGACGCTCACCAGTTCTACGGCAAAAACCAGCGCACCGTTACCCAGCCACTTGCCGGCATATACCGCCGTCGCAGGCGCGTACAACCTTAAAAGCGGTGCGGTTCCGGCTTCTTCCTCACGCACGAACACACGGGCTAGTCCACTCAGCGCGGCGAACAGCAGGACAATCCAAAGCAGCGCGGCCTTGACTTCCGACTTGACCGAAGCCGAGCTGAGGGCGGCGGATACGGCGACCAGTGTGGTGACGGCAAACAGCAGGGTCGCGCCGAGCGCATATTTTGTCCGCAGCTCGGCTTGCAGGTCCTTCCGAAAGACGGCCCAGGCGCAGGTCAGCCAGTGATTCAGATCAGCCTCAGATCAGCCAATGGTTAACGATAAGTCTCCCCAGCGCCGTGCTTCGGCGGGGTCGTTCGTGGCGGCGACGATGATCCGGCCCGCCGCGCGGCTTTCAGCAAGAAGCGCATCGGCCAAATCGCGGCCTGCGCTGTCCAAAGTCGCTGTCGGCTCGTCCCAAATCAGCAGCGGCGGGTCGCCGAGCAGCGAAACGGCGAGCTTAAGGCGCTGGCGCATTCCCGACGAGTACGCCGAAACAAGGTCCCGGCCCCGCGCGGGCGGCAGGCCGACTTGAGGCAGCAGACCGTCGCCGTCACTCTTTGCAAGGCCGCGCAGGCGGGCGAAGAACGCCAGATTTTCCGTACCGGTCAGCTCCCCGTAAAGCTGCACGTCCGGCGCGGCATAGCCGCGCAAGCCATGAAATTCCACTTGCCCAGTCTCAGGCCGGAGCAGACCGGCGATGATCTTCAGCAGCGTGCTTTTCCCCGCGCCGTTCGCCCCGGAGACCACCAAACACTGGCCCGGTGCGACTTCGGCGGAGACTTTCGCGAATAGCGCACGCCGCCCGTAAGCCATGGAAATTCCGTGCAGGCGCAGCGGCGAGGGAGGCGGGTAGGGCGGCTGAAGCATTGTTTTTTTATTATACCGTATGCAAAAGGGGGAATCAAGGCGCGTATGCTATACTTGCCCTATGCCGCTTGTTTTGCCCTCGCCTTTACCCTCTAAATTACCGGGAAACTGCCGACAATGAGAACACGCAATAGGGACATTCTTCAGCGCAACAAAGTTATTCTTCAGCGCAGCAGCGCTTTTCTGATTTGCGTCGTGCTGGCGCTTGTCGGAATACTTTTTGGAACCGCCTGGCGGCGCAGCCATCCCAGCCGGAATACGCGGCAGCTTGTGGTGACGTTTTTGGATGTCGGGGACGGCGACTGCACGCTGATCCAGTCGCCGGAAGGACGGATGGTACTGGTGGATACCGGCAGCGCGGCGGCGGCTCCGCAGGTCGCGGCGCTGCTGCACCGGCGTAACATCCAAAAGATTGATTTGCTTCTTTTGACTTCCCCGGATGCCGCCAGTATTGGCGGCGTTCCCGCCCTGCTTGGAGACGGAGTGCGGGTGTCTCAGATTTGGGACAACCCGGTGGCGGACACTGGAGAAGCACGCCGGGCGGCGCTGGAAGCCGTGCGGCGGCGTCACGTTCCGTCGAGCGTCGCCAGCGCAGGCGACACCATTCAAATCGGCGCCCGGCTTTTTGTATCCGCGCTTTGGCCGCCGGACACAGGGGCCGCCTCGCGGCGCGACCCGCTGGTATGCCGCATCAACTACGGCAGCACGTCGTTTCTGCTGGAAGCGCCCGCCACGGCGCAGGCGGAGCGTGATTTCATCAGCCAGGCTGGCTCGCAGATGGAATGCATGGGCGGCTGCACGGATTTGGCGCTGCAAGCGGCTACCCAGGCTGAGGTCTCGCCGGAGGAGCTGCGGCGGGCGACCCCAGCGATTGTGGTCCTTTCCTGCGGGCCGGACGATCCGCCGGACCAGGCGACGCTGCACAATCTCCAGGCGGCCGGGGCTGCCGTCTGGCGCACGGACACGCAGGGGACCATTACGATTACGGCAGGCGGGCGCGTCTCGCCCAGCGTCACTGCCGAACGGCTGTGAGTGCTCAAAATGAAAGATTATTATGCAGACTTTTAGCGCTCCGCGTGCCATAATTCCTCGGCTTGGCGACATTCTCATTGAACATGGAATTGCCAGCGCCGACCAAATCAAGCACGCCCTGGAAACGCAAGCTTCCACAGGGCAGCGGCTTGGGTCCATTTTGATCGGCAGCGGCCTGGCAACGGAAGAACAAATCACCGAAGCCCGCAGCGTTCAAATGGAAGTCGGCTATGTGGACATCACGCTGGAAATCCCCGACCCGTTTGCCGTCGCCCTGGTGCCGGCCGAGATCGCCCAGCGCTACCTGCTGCTGCCGCTGTCCGTGGAAGAAGACAGTTTGGACGGCAAGCCGGGCCGGCTTGTGCTGGCAATGGTGGACCCGTGGGACGTGGAAGCGACCGACTGGGTGCAGCGCGAGACCCGTCGCCGGATTGAGCCGCTGCTGGTCTCGGAAACCGGCCTGCAATCGGCTTTAGAACGCGCGTACCAATCATCCCGCAGCGACGCCCACTCTTCTGAAATGTCGGCAACCATTGAGCTGGCGAGTCTAGACTCGCTGGACATGGTTGTTCCCGACGCCGAAGAACTGGACCTCGGCGACCATGTCCGGCAGGGCGAGCAGGCTCCGGTCATTCGGTTCGTGAACACGCTCTTCTCCGAAGCGGTGCGCCGCCGCACATCGGACATTCATATCGAGCCGCGCAAAAAAGACTTTTTGATCCGCTACCGGGTGGACGGCCAGCTTCAGACCATCAAGACCGTGCCGCGCAACTTATTGGCAGCCACCGTTTCGCGCATCAAGATTCTCGCGGAAATGGACATCGCCGAGCGCCGCCTGCCGCTTGACGGACGCATTGCCATGCGCGTTGAAGGCAAAAACATTGACCTGCGCGTGTCTACCCTGCCGACTCAGTACGGCGAGCGGGTGGTCATGCGGATTTTGGACCGCTCCACCGCGTCCATGGGCCTGGACGAGCTTGGCTTTTCGGCGCATAACCTGCTGTCCTTCAATTCACTGATCCGCAAGCCGCACGGGATCATTCTGGTCACCGGCCCGACAGGTTCCGGCAAAACGACGACGCTGTACGCGGCCTTGAATGCTCTGCGTTCGCCGACCACGAACATTATCACCTGCGAAGACCCTGTGGAGTATGAGCTGGAGGGCATTTCCCAGTCCAACGTCAACGAACGCGCGGGACTGACATTTGCCCGGCAGCTTCGGGCGATCCTGCGCCAGGACCCGGACGTTGTCCTGGTCGGCGAGATCCGGGACGCCGAAACCGCCGAAATCGCCTTCCGCGCCGCGCTCACCGGCCACCTCGTGCTGTCTACGCTCCACTGCAACGAGGCCGCCGGTGCGGTTTCCCGCCTGCTGGACATGGGCGTCGCGCCGTTCTTGATCGCGTCTACCGTGGCCGGCGTCGTCGCCCAGCGCCTGGTACGCCGCCTTTGCCCGCACTGCCGCCGCGAGTCGGTCCCCGATGCGGACACGCTTGCCATCTTCCGCTCCCTCGGCGGCGAGATGGAGCCGGGCGAGCCTCTTTGGGACGCGCCCGGCTGCCCCAAATGCGACGGCAAGGGAACGCGGGGCCGGGTGGCGGTGCATGAAGTCCTGGTCACCAACACGCGCATCAACCGCCTGACTATGGAAGCCGCCGAAACGCACGTTCTGCGCGAAGCCGCCATTGAAAACGGCATGATCCCCATGATTGGCGACGGCCTCGGAAAGCTGCGCTCCGGCCTCACGCTTTTGGACGACGTGCAGCGCAAAATCGGCGTCGCCCTGGCGGAATAAGCCGCCCCAGAAGTTTTTGGCCTTTCGAGTTTGGTATGGCTTTTGTTCGGGAACCACCGGAACAAGGAAAAACCGCCATGCCTATTCTGCCTAACACCGTCGAGACACGATCCGCCCGCTTTGCCGAGCAGCGCTGGCTGCTGGATGCCGTCATCAAGCTGACTGGTCCTGAATGGGACCAAAGCCGCCTGACCTATATGATGGCCCCATGCAGTCCAGACACGCAGAGCGCGTTCGCGGGCTTACATTCTTCCATCAAGAAATATGACGACATAGCCCCGGAGATGACCAAAGCCGCTCGGCGCATGGAGATAAAAGCCAAGCAAGCGCAGCAGCAAGGCTACAGCATCACGGCCGGTGACTATTTCTTTACCGCCGCTGTGCTGTATGGCGGGGCGCAGTGGCCGATTCTTGACAACACGCCGTTTAATCTTGCTCTCGGTGAAAAGAAAAACGAGTGCTACGGCGAGTACATGAAGCTTGCCGGCCACCACGTTGAAAAGGTGGAAGTTCCCTGCCAGGGGAAGACGCTGCCCGGATACCTGCATTTGCCGCCGGGATACAGTGCAGACAGCGGCCCGTTGCCATGCCTCTTGATGATTAACGGCATGGACGGCATCAAAGAATTTTCGGTGTCGTCGTCTGCCGACCGCTTTCTACAGCGGGGGTTTGCCTGCCTCGCGCTCGACGGCCCCGGTCAGGGCGAATGCTTGACGCGAGGAATTTGGTATGACCCGGACACCTACGGCGAAGTCGGCACAAGCGCTTATCAATTTCTCGCAGCCCGCCCCGAAGTAGACCCAAAGAAGATCATGGCGCTTGGCGTAAGCTTTGGGTCATACTGGGCCACGCAAATCACCGCCGCCGAGCCGCGCATCGCCGCCTGCGCCGTTACTTACACCTGCTTTCATCCGGGCGCATTTCCCCTCATGGAGATGGCATCACCGACGTTCAAGCTGCGCCAGATGTACATGACTGGCATCCATGATGAAGCGGCATTTGGCACGTACACCGAGAAGATAGATGCGCGAAAGCTCAGTGAACGGATTCAAGTTCCTTATTTAGTTATTGCGGGTGAAGACGACGAGTTAAGCGACATCAGCTATACGTTTGAGCACTTGAACCGAGTGCAGGGGCCGAAAACGCTGGTGCTTTACAGCGGCGGGCTGCATGGGCTTGGTCCGGTTCCGTCTTTCTTGCTGGGGCCGTTCAACTTTGTCTTCATGGCGGACTGGCTGCGAGACCGCGCCGACGGCAAGCCGCTGGAGTCGCAGTACATTCCGGTAGACTCAACGGGCCAGACGCACCCGCAGCCCTGGGGCGAGAACCTCGTGTTTGAATACGGCGCTCCGATGGACTTCCGGCATCTGTTTGAGGAAGGGACAGAAACCGGCACGGCTTAACAGACACCAGCCCTGTACTTGAACAGAAACTTGAACAGAAAATGGCCGTCAATCAAACGAGCTAAGTTCTTTCAAGCTAAGTTCTTTGATTGACAGCCTCGCGGTGCCAGACATCAAGACGCCCGCTGCATCATCAGATGACAGCGGGCAGCGAAAGCAAACAGCATCACTCGGTCGAGCGATTAGTGGGCGGTGTGCGCTTTGATCTCATGGCGGGTAAAGAGGCCCGCGCCGAGACCGGACATGGTCGGATGCCGCTCGGCGAAGTTCAGCCGCTGACCGTGCGCTTTGGCGTTCCGCGCAGCAACTTTGAGCGCGTGGTGGGTCGCAACGCCGGCCCCGATGCCAGTGGCGGTAGGATGGCGCTGAATGAAGTTCGGCCGGTGGGCCATCTGGGCAAACGACGCCGGGGCCAGCAGGGCCAGGGCGGCGGGAATCAGGGCTAAAAGAGCCTTGTTTGAGCGAATTGTCATAGTGGTTTCCTCCATTGACAACAGCGATAATCGCCTCCGGAAAGTTCCGACGCAAACCCAATCGCATAAAAAATTCGACAAAAAGCGCAATCTTTTACGTTTCGCCTTGCGCAATCGCAAAACATATGTTAAAATTACCTGTCCGTGAAATAATGCACGAAGTTATTTGGGCTTATTCACCCGAAAGGAACCTTGCTTTTGCTGATTTCTGCTCGCGCCGCCCGCGTTGCCGGTGCTTTGTCCCTGTCCTTGCTTGCCGCTGCCCCCTCGGCTTTCGCTCATTCCAAGCACATCCATTCGAAGCGCGCGGCTCATGCCGCCGCTCCCTCGAGGAAAGTCCAGGCGCAGAACCAAGCTCTTGCCAGCGGCAATGTCGTCCAGGCGGCCAGCGCTTTTCGCGGCTCGCGTTATGTGATGGGCGGCACGTCCCGCTCCGGTTTTGACTGCTCCGGCTTTGTGCGCTTTATTTTGAGCGCCACTGACGGCGTCGAGCTGCCGCGCACCGCCACCGAGCAATTTTACCACGGTACCCCGATCTCCGTCAGCCAGGCCCAGCCAGGCGACTTGGTGTTTTTCAAGAACACCTACAAGCACGGGATTTCCCATGTCGGCATTTATGTCGGCGGCGGCCAGTTCATCCATGCCGCCAACGCCCATAAAGGCGTCCGCACGGACAGCCTGAGCGCCAGCTACTACCAGGCCCACTTTGCCGGCCTCCGGCGCGTCCTGCCCGCCGCCATGCGAATGGCCGCGATGGCGCGATAGGAAAATAAAGGGCAGCGCATGGGTTGACAAAGGCTAGCAAGCCGGGGTATAACTTCCCTCAGTGCGGCCCCTTGGTCTAGTGGTTATGACGTCCGCCTTTCACGTGGAAGATCACCGGTTCGAGCCCGGTAGGGGCTA
>CAXTRL010000043.1:0-15813 GCA_964246575.1 uncultured Armatimonadales bacterium | reverse complement strand
TTCCCAGGCGGTGCGGAAGATCGCCGCCGATTCGGCCTTGATGGGGTCACTGATAAAGGGCAGCACTTCGCGTCCGTGCGCCCCGCTTTGGCCGCGCTTGTCTTCGGGCACCGGACCATCGTACTTTTTGCCGCCTTTGTGGTTGGCGTAGCGCCGGGAACGGGTCATGCCCATCTGCAAAAACTTCCGGGCCATGTCCATGCCAACAAAATCCCCAGCGGCTTTGTAGGCGTGGAACATCTTGGTGATGGCCTCAGACGATTCGCGGGCGGCGTCCGGGGTGGCGAACCGCCAGAACGGCAGAATTTCGCTTTTGTACGGCTCCACCAGCAGGACACCCTGTTCACCGACCCCCACGCAGTACAGCTCTGGGTGCGCCCGCAGATCAAGCTGCTTGTAGTCCAGGGAGTAGTCAAATTTCATCAAACTTTATCTTGCACTGCGGTTTTATCTTGCATTGGGCTTGTTTTCCGGCGGGAGGCGGTCGGACCAGCCGACGATCATGGAGCGCATGGTGTCCCAGCCGTCGGTGATGACGAGAAGGACGTGCGGGATGACAAATGCAGCGAAAATAGCGATGAGCCAAAAGTGCCATACGCGGGCGTAATCGTAGCCGCCGAACACGGCTTGCAGCCAGCCGAATGACGCCGGCTTGTGGATGGCCCAGCCGGTCAGCACTGAGACCGTACCAAACACGGGCATTGAAAAGTACGCCAGGCGCTGCAAAGCGTTGTACTTGGTCGTGATGATCGGGTGCGTCCAGGGTCGGTGCAAAATCTTGGCGAACGGCAGGCCGACATAATAAATCTGCATTCGGACGGCGTCTTGAAAGTCTGTGCGGCGGGGCAGCAGCGACTTGTAGCCGCCGCCGAGGCCGAGGCCGACCAGGTACAGCAGGCCGTTCAGCATAAACAAATACGCAAACAGCCAGTGCAGGTTCAGCGCCGTGGACAAAATGCCGGTGCCGAGGCTGAAATGGTCATACAGCCAGGAATTGGAATAATGCGTTCCCGGAACCCAGTTGTCTGGTGTTCCGTAAGACTGCCGCCAGGGTTCATGCCGCGCAACCCAAAGGCCGATGTCGTTCAAGTAGTCTTCATTGCCGTTCGTGTCTGCCGGGTGCTTGTAGACCGGCGCAGCCCAGTAAATAGACAGGCCGCTGAGGATCAGCCCAGTCAGCAGCGGAATGTTCGCCCAGTGTGTCACCCGCACCAGCCAGTGATGCTTGCGGACGACCGGAACCGTCTCGGCTGCGGGAACTGCGCCCAGTGTTGTCGTCGCCATAGCAGAATCTTTCCAAGCGAGATGCCGCCCGCTGCGGCTTAACACAGCAGCAGGCGGCAGAGGGATGCTTAGCGGTGCATCATGTAGTGATGGTGCATCATCATGTGATGATGCCGGTAGTGATGGTGGCGCATGGACTGGGCCGAGGCTCCGGTGACGGAAGCGGCGGCCAGAACGGCGAAAGCCGCAGCGAGAGCGAATAACTTCATGGGTGTGTCCTTTCTAGCGCCTTGATGCGCTGTGATACCGGCACTTTGCGGTGACGGCGTTCTTGGCGAACGATACATAGTACCACGAACTTACTAACCTCTAACAAAACTGCCTGCACCCTTACAGCGGGATCTCCGAAGCGCCGACAATGCGCCGGCTCCTTTGCTCCTGAGTGAACACGACAGCGTGGAGATGCCCGCGCCGCCAGCCCGGTTTCAGCGCGACGGCTGGGGAAGCGTCAAACTCGCTGCCGGTCACGGTCCCAATGGAAACCAATTCCCGGACGACAGCGCTATGGGATAAATGCCGCCCAGCGTTCTCGCCGCCGCCGACTGACGAGTGCAGGCTGTCTTCAGTCACGGCCAGATACACTGCGGCAGGATCATTCTGCGCCGACGCCGGCAGATGGCCGACATGCACCGCCAGCCGTCCGCCGCCTGCTTGGGCAACGCTGACCTGCGCGTGCGGCAGCCGGGCCGCTCGGCGGATTGCTGTGGCTGCCGCATCTCCGTCGCTGCCGACAAGCTGCGCCTTGCCGTCCACGATAATTTGGGGAGTGTAGACAGAGTCAAGGCGAAACGCATTGGAATAGTCGCTTTGGCGCTGGGAAAACTGCACGGATGAGAATGGGTCGGCCCAGCCGCCGTGGTTCCAGTAATCTACATGCTCGCCCAGCGCGATGACTTGGACACCAGGCACCGGCGAATTTTTGACGTACTGGGACAAAAGCGCATCGGCAGGCGGGCAGGAAGAACAGCCTTCGGAAGTAAACAGCTCTACGATGACAGGGGTTGCGGAGGCTGTTTGAGCCGCCTGAGCCGGAAGGAGCGAAGCACACGCCGCAAGCGCGGCAGCCGCCGCAAGAAGTTTCAGTGTCATGTCATACCCTCTGAAGGTGCGGAAGTATTGCGCCCTCAGTGGGTTTTACAAGTGGGAAGCGCGAGAAGTTCCGTGATCTTTCGCTTTAAAGTGGATGAACACAAGGTTCATCCCTACAGCGGGTTCACCCGTAGGGGCGAACCTTGTGTTCGCCCTTCTTGTGTTCTCCCAGCTCATTGGCTTAGAACGTCAGGCCCTTGACTTCAATACCTAAACCAATGCTGCGGGTGCGGAAGTTGTAGGAGAGAATGGGGATGAAGCCGCGCAGGGACGGGCCAAGCGCGACTTGATAGTCAATAACGCCGCCTTTGGACAGGTCATAGCGGATGCGCCCAGCGGCCACCAGGCGGGCCGTGCCGGTCTGGAACCGCAGGTCCAGCTCGCGGTTCGTGTCCAGAACGTCAAAGTTGAACGGAGAAGAGCCGCTCGTGCTGCTGGCAAGGAACTGGACGCCGACCGCAGTGAGATCAGAAAAGTAATGGTTGACGGCGACATTGATCTGGTCATACCGATAGGCCGATTTGTCGCCGCTGTAACTGCTGCTGGTGATGGAAATCGACGGCAGCAGCACAGTGTTCGGCGCGATCAGCAGCGGGCGTGTGCTGAGGCCGGCCTGCGTAAATACACGGCGGTCACGAATGCGGCCGGGGGACATGGACTGCTCTTCATACTCGCCGATTGTTTGCTGCGCTTGGGCATACAAAACAACGTGCCGGAGGGCGGCTCGGAACGACTGCGGATCGCCGGCAACCGGAGCATTGGGAACCGGCGAAAGCGGGATGCTGCCGCTGAGAGTCACTTCCGGCAGGCGGCTGACGTACAGGTCGGTGCGGCGGTTGCCGCTGGCGGCGACATGGGTAGACAGGTTTTCTCCCAGATACAAACCGCCATGCGAAGGCGCATTGAAAAGCTGGATGGGGTTCGGGTCCGGCAGGAAGTCCTGGAACCGCAGCGGGTCGCCTTCCGGCAGCGGGCCGGGCAGCACGGTCGCCGCCGCCCGGATTCGGCCCAGCAGCGTGATTGGCCCGGCATAAGGCACAGCCGGCCCGGAAGAGACGTGCGGCGCGTACAAAGTTTGGAAGCTGGTGGCCGATGCCTGCACGGACTGGCGTGTCGGCAGCAGCACTTGATACCGAACCGGCAGGCGCATGATCCGAGTGTCGCTGCCGAACGCCAAAAAAGTGCCGTAGCGCGAAGAAACGCCGACAGTCGGGATGACCAGCTTGCGGCCTCCGGCGCCGCCGCTCTTGTTGAAGCCGAACGACAGCCGCCGGAACGTCACCAGCCGCACCCCGAACAAGTACAAAGTGGCGTTTTTCAGCGTTCCCCGGTGCGCCGCCGAGTCCAGGGTGATTGTCTGAGCGCGAAGATAGTAGTCGGCGGGGCCGCCGTTCGGGACCGTTGTAAAGCTCCCGTTGTAGGCGACGATCTTTTCCGGCGTTCCGGCAAGGCGCGGGGCGCGGATAGAGTAATACGAGCGCGACACGAGAGCATTGGTAGCGACGGCTTCCTGATGCGGGCCGCCGAAAGTGAGGGCGTCGGCCTTCAGCGACGTGTCCGCTTCGTGCAGCCGGACATCGCCGCGCAGGTCATACTGCCCCGCTGCGAGATTTGCGTCCGCCTGGTCGGCGTCCAGGGTCAGCTCGCCGCCATAAGTAACGCGCACGTCTTGAAGATGTGTGCGGCTCAGCGGCCCGGACTTGCTGCCGTACTGGACATCCACTTTCGGCGGCAGTTTGGGTGATATACGGGGGGGTGCATTCTGCGGAACAGCCGCGTCAAGCGTATCGGGCGACTCCGGGGTGGAAGCCGCCGTCGGCGGGGACGCATCCGGCCCCGCCGCCGTACCGTTTGGAAGCTGGGCCAGCGCCGGGGCGGCGGACAGCAGGAGCAGAAGGCAGCTTCCGTGCAGGAGGCGCTTATTTCCAGTCACTGAGGTCCAATCTGGCGGAGGCTTTACCCAAGCTGCCGACACTATCCCGAAACGCCTGGTCGTCATATGTGCGCGAATGGATGACGACCGGCATGGGAACGGCATGACCCAAGAGAAGCGCCTGCTGCTTGGAGTCGAGTGACGCGAGAACGCTTCGCAGGGAAGACGCGCCGGAAATGCCGGTCAAGACGGCATCGATGTCCCGCTCGTCGTTCAGCAGACAAGTGATGCGCGTCCCAAGCTGGGACAAGACTTCCGAGTCAATGCCCGATGGCCGCTGGTCTACCACTAAAAGCGTGACATTGTATTTTCGCAGCTCGCGGGCAATCGTGCCGAATGTGGTCTGGTGCGCCAGATGCGGCGACAGGAACTTGTGCGCTTCTTCAATCGTGATCACCAGCGGCGTCGGCTTTTTGGCTTTGTCGCCCATCGCGTTCTCAGACAGCTTGACATACTCGCCGTGGATTTTGCGCGTCAAAATGTTTGCGACCAGCATATACTGGAGCGGCTTGTGGTAATTGCCGAACTCCAGCACGACATTGATGTCCTTCAAGAGGCAGCCCATGATCTGCTTGACGGCGTCATCAGCGGCATCGGCTTCTTCAACCAGAAAGCCTTTGCAGTCTTCCACCATGCGCCCTAGCTTGCGCTTCAAAGCGCTTAGGGACATGGCGTTCGCGCCGCTGTCTTCCGCGAACTGCTTGAGCGTCTCGCTGTCCATCTTGAGAAGCGTCGCCAGCCAGCGGCTTTTGTAGTGCTGCTCCAACAAAAACGTCGTTTCGGCGGCGCTTTGGTTCAAGTTCAGCTCATCGGCCAGCAGCAGAATGTCTTCCACGCTGATCTGGCTGTATGGGATACGCACGTCGTTTTCAACGGGAACTTTGCGGCGGCCCGACGACTCCCGGTCCAGGGTGAAGACGCTGACCCGGTTGCCGAAATACTTTTTGAGGCCGTCTACCCCGGCCCGGTTCGGGTCTTCCGACGTCCCCTGCCAGCCGTACTCGCCGTGCATGTCAAAGACCAAGTTGACGGCTTTTTTGTGCTTGATCATGCCGCACAAACAAATGCGCGTGAGATAAGTTTTGCCCGTACCCGATTTGCCGAAAATGCCGTTGGAGCGCTCCACCAGCCGCTCCAAGTCCAGGCACACTTGGATGTCTTCCATGTCCAGCGGCGACCCGACATGGAAATGCTTGCCGCCTTCGGTTTCCGCACCGAAGATGTCTGCGATGTCGTCTTCGGTCGCTTCCCCCACCCCACTGAAATGGGTCGGCACGGTCTTCACGGGTTCAAACTCGCCGCCCGCTCCTTTGACCCGCATCAAGAGCGGCTTCAGCGTGACGGTTCCGTAGGCCGAAGTTCCGGCCAGCACTTGCCGCAGGAACGCATTCTCCGGCTCTGCGCCTGCCGGCGGGTTTGCCAGCACGGCAGGCGAAGCGCAGTCTAAGGACACATCGGTAATCATGGCAAAAAACTCGTGCTTTGCGCCGTCCACCACCACAAACTTGCCGGCCCGTATTTCTTCCACCGAGCCGGAAAGCTTCATTTGGACCCCAGCTTGCAGGGAGCCGCGCACAATGCTGCCCATCACGGTGCGGGCGCGGGGCACGGCGTCAAGCGGCGGCAGGGCATAATGCAGGCTGCCGTGTCCGCTGCCGTTTCCATTGCGGCCATTTCCGTTGCTGCTGTTGCTCATTGCCATATTTCGCGCCCTGTCCCGGCAAACCGTCAAGATGTAGTGCCATTATAACATAGGTGATGGCGCGGCGTCAAATCCGCGTTGCAATCACATCAAAGTTATGGTACAATCGCCAGAATTGATAGAAAGACGGTGCGGGCGTGAAGCCGCGCACCCGGCCTCCGAACAAGAAGCAAAAATATGTTCATGTTTCCACGCCGACTTTTTCTTCCGGTTTATGCCGGCCTGACACTGGCGATTAGTCTGGCGATTAGTCTGGCGATTAGTCTGGCGATGAGCCTGATTGCTCTCCAGTGCAGCGCTGCGGCTTCCCCACCGCCGCCCCCGCAGTTTACAGTTCAGGACATGGGACCCTTGCCGTTCATCGCTGATGAAGTCCTGCCGAGTCTCAGCGAGACGGGCCAAGTTTGCTTTTGGCAAAATCAAGGGGAAGCCGTTCAAGGGGCCGTGTGGCTTCGCGGGCAAACCCAGATTCTCGGCACCCTTGCCGGCTATCCCAGCTCCATCACCCATGCCGTCAATGCCGGCGGCGAGATCGCCGGCTGGACCAGCACCAGCGCCAACAGCGTGGACAGCCGCGCCGTCACGCGGGCGTGCGTCTGGCGCGGCCATGTCCTGACCTTGCTGGGAACGCTGGGCGGGCGGAACAGTCAGGCGTTCGGCATCAATTCCAAAAGCAGCGTCGTCGGTGCCGCTCAGCGTGCCGACGGGGCGCGTCATGCCTTTCTGGCAGCGAACAACATGGTGCGTGATTTGGGGACACTGCCCGGCGGCACATTCAGCCAGGCGTATGCCATCAATTCCGCCGGCCAGATTGTCGGCGTTTCGAACAGCACCCTGCCCTACAAACATGCAGTCTGCTGGCGAGGCGAAAAAGTTTACGATCTGGGCCTGCTGCCCGGCGGCAGGACCAGCAGCGCTCAGGCTATCAACGCCAGGGGCCAGATTGCCGGCTATGCCGATACTCCCGATGGAACCCATGCATTCTTATACACTTCAGGCAAAATGCAGGACTTGGGAACGCTCGGCGAAGACCCCAGCGCCGCCGCCGCGCTGAATGACCAGGGGCAGGTTGTCGGTTCGTCCGGCTTTGCTCCCGATCAGGACCATGCGTTTTTCTGGCAAAACGGCGCCATGTTCGATTTGAACAAGCTTATTGCGCCCGGTTCACCCTGGGTGCTGCTTCGTGCCTGCGCCATCAACAACCACGGCCAGATCGTGTGCGTCGGCCACCGCAAAAACGACCAAACCGCTCTGCTTCTCCTGCTGACTCCTGTGACTCACGCCCATTAAAGCGCGTCCATCTTAATCTTGAAGGGAACACACCATGCACCCACAATCTTCTCGCCGGCAATCTTCTCGCTTGCCGCTTAAAGCACATCGTTTCTCGCTTTCTGCACTTTTGCTGCTGACGGCGCTTCCCGGCTGGGGGCAAGTCAACATCTTGACCCAGCATAACGATGCCGGGCGGTCCGGGGCGAACCTGAGCGAGACTGTGCTGACCCCCGCCAACGTCAACGTCAACAGCTTCGGCAAGCTGTTTTCCGTCCCTGTCGACGGTCACGTTTACGCCCAGATCCTGTACGTTTCCGGCCTCACCATTGGCGGCGGCAAGCACAATGTCTTTTTTGCCGCCACGGAACACAACAGCGTTTACGCTTATGACGCCGACACCGGCAGCCTTTACTGGCAGGTCAATCTCGGGCTGTCGGTTCCCAGCTCCGACATCAACACGCCCAACATGCCGGTCGAAATCGGCATCACTTCTACGCCGGTCATTGATCCGGCCACCGAGACGCTTTACTGCGTCGCCGCTACCAAAGAAAGCGGCAGCTACTTGTACCGCCTTCATGCGCTTGACCTCGGCACAGGGATAGAAAAACTCGGCGGCCCGACCCTCATTCAAGCGTCCGTGTCTGGGACCGGCGACGCCAGCGTGAACGGCGTCGTGACGCTTGATCCGGTCAAGCACAACAACCGGCCCGCACTGCTGCTGGCGAACGGCACGATCTACATGGCTTTTGCTTCCCATGAAGATTACAACCCTTATCACGGCTGGGTGCTTGCTTACAATGCCGCCACGCTTCAGCAGACCGGCGTGTTCAACGTCACGCCCAACGGCGGTCGGGGCGGCATCTGGCAGGCAGGCCAGGGCTTGACATCGGACGGCTCCGGCAATGTGTACTTGATGACCGGCAACGGAACAACAAGCGCTCCCAGCGGCGGCAGCGACTACGGCGAAGCGTTTCTGAAAATGTCCCTTTCCGGCAGCACGCTCGGCGTCAGCGACTGGTTCATTCCCAACAACTATGATTCGCTGAATGCCTACGATAATGATCTGGGAGCGTCCGGCGTCCTCGGCATTCCCGGCACGAATCTGATTGTCGGCGGCGGCAAGGAAGGCAAGCTGTACCTCATCGACACCGCCAATATGGGCCATTACAACTCTGGAGCCGACCCAATTCTTCAAGAGTTCCAAGCGGTCCACTCACGCGGATCTTCCGGCCACCTTCATGGCGGTCCGGTTTACTGGAACGGCCCGGCCGGGCCGCATATCTACCTGTGGGGGGAAAATGATTACGCACGAGCCTTCCCATTTTATCCCGCGACCGGAACGTCTTCGGCTTACTTCGGCACCACCGCCAGCTCCGTCGGCTCGAATTACTCGCCGGCAGTGACCAGCGTCTACGGGATGCCGGGCGGCTTTCTTTCGCTTTCGGCGAACGGCGCTCAGAACGGTATTATTTGGGCCACGACCCCATATGACGGTGATGCGGTCCATGCCGTCGTCAACGGCATTTTCCGGGCTTATGATGCCACGGACCTTTCCAAAGAACTATGGAACAGCAGGCAAATCCCGTCCCGCGATGATGGGGGACTGTTTGCCAAGTACAATGCCCCGACCATTGCAAACGGCAAGGTCTACCTGCCGACTTTCTCTCACCAGGTCTGCGTTTATGGGCTGCTGTCTACCCATGCCGCCGCCGCCGGAAGGATTCTCAGCCTCAGATTTGACGGCGGCAGTGGCAACGGCAATCCTGCTGCCATGGCCTCCAGCGAAAGCGCGGGAGTTGTCGCCGCCGCCAACTGGAACAACGCCCTCGGCGCCAATGGGACGCTATCTTCTCTGCTTGACAATCACGGCAGGTCTACCGGCGCGGCAGCGGCGTGGAAGTCCGACGCGATTTACAGCACTCCCACCCCCGAAACTGCCGGCAATCCCCGCATGATGAAAGGCTACCTGGATGCGCTCGCCGACAGCAGCAGCGTTACCGTCTCCAGCCTGCCTTCCAGCTTTACGGCCAGCGGCTACGATGTTTATGTTTATGCCGATGGCGACAACGGCGCGGCCTCCCGCGCCGGCTCTTACTCCGTCGGTACGGCGGCCCAAACCCTTGCGGATGCCGCCGGCGCAAACTTCAGCGGGACGTTCACCCAGGCCGTTTCAGGCGGCAGCGGCAATTACCTCAAGTTCAGCAGCCTGACCGGCCCCGGCTTCACGCTCACGGCCACGCCGGGTACGGCCAGCGATGGGCTGCAGCGTGCGCCGCTCAATGGAATAGAAATTGTCGCCCATACACCGATTGTGACCGTGAAAAGCGTTTCCACGGGGCTAGTATACACAACTGCGCTTCTTGCCGTCGGCGCTTCTTTGTACACCGACCGCGCTGTCACAGTGAGCAGCTTCGACGCAGCGCTGGCCGGAGGAACATTGGTCCAAACCGCCAACAATGACAAGGCAGTCACGACCGGCAGCCACCTAACGCTCACCTTGGCGGCTTCCGCCACTGTTTATGTCGCGTATGACAAGCGCATGACAGCGCTGCCGGCCTGGCTTGCCGCCGGCAGCGGCTGGACACTCACTTCCATTGCCTTCTCCGGCTCTGATGCGGCGGCTTCCCCGATGAAAGTTTATTCCAAATCATTCGGCGCCGGAGCTGTGACATTGGGCGGGAATTTGCAGTCTCCAGCAGCCGGCGCACAGTCAAACTACGTCGTCATCGTCAAGGCATAAGCCGCCGAATCACAAAACGCCCGGCGCTTCTGAAGAAGCGCCGGGCGTTTTGGGCTTTTACGTCATCTTATCGTTTCACCAAGAAGCAGGCAGATGCGTCGCTTTGAAGACGGCAGGTGTGCATTCCTGAGCAATAAGATTGTAGTTCGCAATCGTTTTGGCCTGCCTCGCCGGTCCATCATGCCGGCGGCTGTAAGCAACATTCTTTGCTTCCTGCCGCAGAAAAATCGTCATGCTACGGTCCAGTGTCGGGCTGGGCTTCACCAAATAAACCGTGTCCGGTCCCGCCGCTGCCGCAGGCAGCATCTTCTGCGGCTGCCAAAGACAAACCAGCAATCCGATTAGTCCCATCAGCGGGACGCCGTAAACGGTAAACGGCACAACATTCACTCGCATTACTTGCCTTCTTATGCTACAATTATAGCAAATAGATACCCAAAACATAAGCTGCTTGAGCGTCTTTGCCCAAGCAGTCACATAACATTTGATTATATGACGGTTGAACGTCCTTAACTGTGGCTTCGGCCTGCTTCCACATTCCCGCGCAGCGCTTCTGCGCTCATCGGCGCCATCGAGCAAAGATACACCCGGTCCCAATCCTTTTGCGGGCCTTCGTTCATGTGGCTCCAAAACGCCCGCAGCCCGGCAACTATTCGCAGCATTGTTGTGTTCATAATTTTGCTTCTTTCTCGTCTTTACTTGGCTTCGTCTTCACTTCGAGTCACGCGAATCAACGCCAAAATCTGCTTCCGCAGCAGCGCCTGCTTTTCGGCGGGAACTTCCGCCAGCTCACGGACAATCTGCTGGACCAAATGCTGTTCCGGCTGGATCTCAAAAGCTTTTTCGCTGCTGATGTTCTTTGCGAAATCGTGCTTGCCCGCGTAGCGCAGCCAGTCCGCTGGAGACTCGCCGAGTGCGCCCGCGAACTTGATCAGCGTCTTCTCGCCCGGCGACTTCCCCTTCACCATGTCGGCAATTTGGTTGTAGCCTATAGACAGCTTTTCCCCGGCGGCACGCGCGGAAAGCGGCTTGTCCGGCGTTCCCAGCTCGGTCAAAACGCGCAGGGTCTGCTTTTGCAGTTCATCAATCTTCGGCATTGACATCATTATACAACATCAATGCCATTGTTGTCAACATTATACCAGGTTATTTTAGATACCTAAACATCGGCATTCCGAGCAGGAAACAAGAGCGGCTTTCGCATGTGGTACAATGAGTTTATGTAGGTGCATGGAGGCTTTATGAAAGTGCGTGAGGTCATCAAGCGAATTGAAGCGGACGGCTGGGTCTTCGCTCGCTACGGGGGCCGTAGCAGCCATCGGATATACAAAAAAGCCGGGGTGGCTGTGGAGATTGCTATCTCTGGCCTAGACTCAAAAGAAGTCGCGCCAGGTCAGCTTCAAGATGTGCGCCGCAGATCGGGACTGCCGCTGCGTTAAGCAAGGAGCCAACAAATGGTATTAAATGTAATAGTGGAAAAAACTTCTGACGGTTGGGGAGCCTATGCGCCTGATTTAGATGCCGCGATTATTGCCCTCGGCGAAACACGCGAAGAAGCCATTCAGGACTTTCGCAATGCACTTCTGGATATTTTTGATCTCCGCCGGGAAGAAGGCCGTGCCGTCCCCGACATCACGGCCCTGGAAATCCGTGAAACCCGCGAAGTTGAAACACTGGAACCGCTGGCTGCGGTTGCCGCCTAGCAAATCGCTCGGCATTGCCGTCCAGGACGAGGAGGTCTGATGAAACCGCTTACATTATTCCTTTCGGCAATTACGCTGGCTGAGGTCGGCACAGCGATGGTGATGCTGAATGCCTCACCTCACGCGCCGCTGGGCTTCTGGCTCTGGTTCGGCGGCAGTGCGGTTCTCTCCCCGCTTGCCGGGTACGGGCTGTACCGGCGGCTGATGGCGGCAAGAGCTTAAAGTGCATAAATACTTAATCTGGGATTTTGACGAAACATTGGGGCACCGTGAAGGCGGATGGACAGGAGCGATGGTGGAAGTCCTGCGTCGGTACGCGCCAGAATGTGACGCCGCTGCGGATCATCTCCGCCCGCATATTCAGACCGGATTTCGGTGGCATGACCCGCATCAGCCTTATGGCATCAAAGCAGCCGACCAGTGGTGGGACGAACTCAGCCCGATTTTTGAGAAAGCATTTGCCGCTGTCGGCGTCGAAACCTCTTTGGCAAAGCGCATGGGTCGAGAAGTGCGCTTCGCCTACGCAGGTGTGAAGCGTTGGCGGCTGTACGACGACACAATCCCCGCGCTGACTCAGCTTTCCGGGGCAGGCTGGACACATTTGCTGCTCTCAAACCATGTCCCGGAGCTATCCGAGATACTGGATTATCTTCAGATCAACACTTTCTTTGCTCAGGTATTCAACTCTGCTGAAACAGGTTATGAGAAGCCGCACCTAAAGGCATACCAGTTTGTTCTGGAAGCCACCAAAGATGCCGAAAGCATTTGGATGGTTGGGGACAGCGTGGTTGCCGACATCGCCGGGGCGGCAGCGGCAGGGATACCGGGCATTCTCGTCCGTAAGCATCATGCAGACGCCATGCATCAATGTGACGATCTCTCGCAAGTGCCGGCGCTTTTGCAGACGGAGCTATCACCAAAAGTGGCTAACATCTCTATCGGCCAACAAACCGACTGGCGATAAGATATGCTCTGAAGGACATGGTTGCTCTTCCATTTGACCCTTGAGGCGCAGGCACTTTTCCCGCATCGAGCCAGCAGGTGGATCTACGAGAAACGGACATTGGTCACATAAGTCCAGCCGCGCGTACCATCCACCAAGATCACAGCATAGTAGTCACCGGACTGCCCAACGACTTCCATCTGTGTTCCCTGTGGCATCTTCTCCATAATTCGTGAGTGGCGGTTGGGAGCATCACGCAGGTAGTTAAATGTGCCTTTGTGGGCAGCAACTGCCGTTCGCTCCTGTTGGGCTAGCACTTTTGCGCCGCCGGATGTTGAGGCTAGAACGACACTTGACACAGCCACGACCGACAAAAATTGTTTCATAGTTGTTCCCCCTTTTTCTGTCCATTATTCTCTACTATCTTTACAATTTGCTTTGCAGGCAAAGCAAAGGTTTGAAAAAGGTCAAAATCTACCCCACATGGCATCGTCAGCGGCTCCAATCTTCAACCTGAACGCCGGGTATCTGCGAGAAATGCCGATGGTTTGCGGTGACGACAATCCAGCCGGCGGCAATGGCGCTTGCGGCAATCCGGCAATCTTGTGAGCCAACACGCTTAACCGACGCTGGAAATGATGCAAAAACAAGCGCGGCTTCTGCATTGTAGGGATGAAGGCGGTACTCGCAGAGAGACTCGACTGCCTCAAAAAATAGTCGGTAAGCAGCAGCCGAGCCGGCCTTGTTCCGGTTTGCACTGATAGAGCCGAGAGCGCCCTGCACAATTTCTTCGGCGGCAATTGCGCTTAACCAAACCCCAGGATTCGCAGCTTGCCGAATGCGAGTACGAATGTGCTCATTGCCGCGAAAAGCCAAAGAAGCAGAGTCTGTGTCAAGCAGGTAAGGCATCTACTTTCCAGCTTTTCTTGTTCCAGCTTTTTCTTGTTCCTCTTCCAAATCCGCTAAACGGTTTGACTCTGCGATGTCCGCTTCACGGTTCTTCCTTAACTCTTCCAAGAACTCCGGCCATAAAGGGTTATCGCTCAGGTCATACTTAAACTGTGGCACCGGCCAACCGGGGTCGGCAGGCGCAGGGTGACCGTTCGTGCTGTTCATGTCAGCAGAAGCTGGCTTTGCCCCGTTGTCAGTAGAAGTTGCGTCCATTTCGCTTTCTTTCTATGGGAAAAGCCTCCGCTCGTGTTGCAGAGCGGAGGCTGTCTTGTCAGTCGTTAGGCCCGGATGTCGACGGGTCCCATGCGGCGCAGCTTCTTTAAGGCGCGAAGCTCGATCTGGCGGACGCGCTCACGGGTGACGGCGAAGCGCTGACCGACTTCTTCCAGCGTGTGCGCGTAGCCGTCGTCGAGGCCGAAGCGCATTCGGACAACGTCGCGCTCACGCGGGGTCAGCTTATCCAAAACGGCGTCAAGCTGTTCGCGGCGAATGAGGTTCACGGCGGCGTCCGACGGCGACTGGTTGGCGTTGCTTTGGATGAAGTCCGCCAATTGGGCCGAGTCTTTTTCGCCGACCGGCGTTTCCAAAGACAGCGGCTCAGACGCAATCCGCTTGATCTCGTTCACGCGCTCGACCGGCACTTCCATCTCGGCGGCCAGCTCGTCCTGGGTCGGCTCACGCGACAACTGCTGGCGCAGCAGGCCCTCGGTGCGAACCAACTTGTGGATCGTCTCGGCGACATAAACCGGAATACGAATCGTCCGGCCCTGATTGATGACCGCGCGGGCAATCGCCCGGCGAATCCACCACGTCGCATAGGTGCTGAAGCGGTAACCTTTGGTGTAGTCGAACTTCTCGACGGCACGAATCAGGCCAATGTTGCCTTCTTGGATGAGATCCGCTAGGCTGATGCCGGGCACCGAGTAGCGGCGGGCGATGGACACGACCAGGCGCAGGTTCGCTTCAGTCAAAACATCTTTTGCCCGCTGATCGCCGTCGGCGACTTTCCGCGCCAGATCAATTTCCTCAGCAGCGCTCAAGAGCTTAGTGCTTTTGGTCTTCCGCATCCACATTTGGAGCGATTCGTCGCGCGGGTTCTCCTCAACAGGCGCGTAAACCGTTTCCTGCGGCTCGTCTTCGGCTAAGTCTTCGGCGTCATCTTCGCCGGCAGAACCTTCCAAAAGCGGCGCACTGTCGTCATCCCCGCCGGCGGCAAGCGCCAAAAAGCGGATGGCATCGGGATCGTCCAGCGCCCCGCTTGCCGCCAGCGCCGACTCATCGCCGCCAAATTCAGATCCCGGACGACGCTCGCTGGACCCGGCGAGGCCGTGCGGCAGCGCTGCCGCGTTCGGATTGTCCCGTAATGCTGTGTTGCTCGCCATTGATATCCCCTTTGTCCCAATCAAAATCAAGTTTTACCTGGTCAAATCTCCAACTAAAAACAAGTTCTCACAATAATTGCTACTTACTCAACACATGAGGAACTGCTTAGGTTCCAGAGCAAGATGTGCCTGCGCTTCCTTCTACGGAGCCAAGCCCTTAATTGTCACAAATATTCCGGGATTTTTCAGTAATTTGGCCTACGTTTATATAAAATTTCTTTTGGAATGCTTGCTTCCTGAAATGGGTTAGTACCCACTCGCAGGTGCTTTTAATCCAGCGGAAGACTTTGTTTTGGGGGAAGATTATCTGCAAGTAGGAGATTAAGCCGGACCTAATGTGCCGTTGCTGGTAAAGCCGCTCAGGTTGCCTTGCAACTTCTCTAAAATCGGCACATTTGCTTCAGGAAACTGGTATTTGTCTAGATGCCCCGGCAGCACCCAGGCGATTTGCTTGCTTTCACGCGGCTGTGCATCGCCGCTCTGCGCTTGGCACAAAAACGGGTACAAAACAACCATGCGCTCCGGGTATTCGTGCGTGATGACAGGCCAGGCTTCTAAAATTGTGACTTCCAGACCTGTTTCTTCCTGTGTTTCCCGGACCGCGCAAAGGGCGGGCGTCTCGCCGTCCAAGCATTTGCCGCCGGGAAACTCCCAGTATCCTGCTTTGTGGACGCCGTCTTTGCGCTGAGCAACGAGCAGCGTCCCGTTGGTAGGGTGCAGGATGAGGGCCAGTGCGATATTCATAGGTTTATAGACGGCCCCCACCCCCGGCGCAAGCGCCGACCCCTCCCCCGCAAGCGGGAGAGGGGTGAAG
>CAXTRL010000042.1:0-15829 GCA_964246575.1 uncultured Armatimonadales bacterium | reverse complement strand
CCGCAAAACAACGCCGGCGGTTGGGTCAATCGGGTCTTCTTTGGCGGCTCGCCCAGCTCCGAGGCGCATCGCGGACAGCCCAATCGCTTCTGCGTCGACGGCACGGACAAAGCCGCTGGTTTCCGCCCGCACGTCCCGCTTGATCTTCGCAACGGGCGGCTTCAGTGCGTGGGTCAGGTAATCCGGGTCCCCGCCCTGCGCTTCCACAATGTCCCACAGCTTTTGCTTGGCCGCGCCGGAAGCAATTTGGGCAGCCGCCAGGTCCGCACCCTCGGCCAGCGTAGAAACCCGGCCCGCCAGCAGAAAGCCCGCAGCGGCGAGGGTGCAGGCAACGGTTTTCAAGCGCGGCTCGGTCCAGGGATTGTTTTGGAGCAGGCTCACGACTTCGTGGACTTCTACCCGGTTGCCGACCGTGTAGCCAAGCGGGACATCCATATCGGACAGCACGGCGATTGTTTTCCGGCCATGCGCCGCACCGATCTTGATCATCAGCGCCGCCAGCGCCCGCGCTTCGGGCAGCGTCTTCATAAATGCCCCGCCGCCGACCTTCACGTCAAGCACGATGGACGGGCAGCCTCCGGCGATCTTTTTGCTCATAATGCTGGCCGCGATCAGCGGCAAGGACTCAACCGTGTCGGTGGCGTCGCGCAGAGCGTACAGCAGGCGGTCGGCAGGAACCAGGCGGCTGGTCTGGGCGCAGATGCAGGCGCCTACCGCCTGGACCTGAGCCAGAATGTCGGGAATCGCCATCTCGGTGCGTGTCCCGCCCAGTGATTCCAGCTTGTCCAGCGTGCCGCCGGTGTGCCCGAGGCCGCGCCCAGACATCTTTGGGACCTGCACTCCTGCCGAAGCGAGAATCGGAACGACCGCCAGGGTCGTTTTGTCCCCTACCCCGCCGGTGCTGTGCTTGTCGACGCATGGCCCGGCAAGCGAGGACAAATCCAGCGTGTCGCCGGACGCAATCATCGCGGTCGTTAGCGCAAACGTCTCCGGTTCCGTCAGGCCGCGCCACAGCACAGCCATTAGCCATGCGCTCATCTGGTAGTCGGGGACAGCACCGTGAACATAATTTTGGATCAGAAAGCTGATTTCCGCCGGCGAATGTTCACTGCCGCGCCGCTTGCTTTGAATGATGTCAACTGCACGCATCATTCTGTATTGTATCACACTTTACGCCGCGTCGCTATGTTTAGGAGTTTCTCGGTACTTATATCTCGCCGCAGAAGACTTCTGCTGCGGGGCCGGTCATGTAAACATGGTTGTCGGCAGCGGACCACTCAATGTCTAAATCGCCGCCGGGAAGATGCACCCGGACTTCGCGCCTTGTTTTGCCGTTCAGCACACACGCCACCACTGCCGCGCAGGCCCCCGTGCCGCAGGCGAGGGTCAAACCCGCGCCGCGCTCCCAAACGCGGAAAATGATCTCGCACTCCGAAACAATTTGGATAAACTCGGTATTGATCCGGCGCGGGAAGGCCGGGTGATGCTCCACCTGCGGACCGATGGTTTCCACAGGGTAATTCTGAACATCCTCTACAAACGTGACCGCGTGCGGGTTGCCCATGGAAACCGTCGTGACGCCAAGCATCAGATCACCCAAGTCCAGCGGCGCATTAATGACCGGCGCGTCGCCTTCGGCGAGAACTGTCGGAACCTGGGACGGTTTTAAGACCGGCTCCCCCATATCGACCCGCACGGATTCGGCCTTGCCGTCCGCCATCGCCATAATTTGCAGATGCAGCAGGCCCGCGCCCGTCTTCACCGAGATTTCGGTGCTGCCGTGCGTTAAGCCTCGGTCAAACAAATATTTAGCGAAGCAGCGGATGCCGTTGCCGCACATCTCGGACTCGGAGCCGTCCGGGTTGAGCATTTCCATTTCAAAGGTGTTGATCTCGGACGCCGCTTGTCCCGGTAGCAAAGCGATCACGCCGTCGCCGCCGACGCCAAACTTGCGGTCACATAGAAAAACGGCCCGCTGACGTGCCTCCGCCAGCCAGGCGGGGCCGTCTTCGCTGAGGCAGTCCACCATGACAAAATCATTGCCGATGCCGTGCATTTTCGTAAAGTGCATAAGATTTTCCTGACAGAACGAGAATAATTAGGAGATTGGCTCGGTGTGCACCGCTTCTGGGACAGCCGGGGCCGGGGCGGGATTGGGAGTTTGCACCGCTGCGGCGGCGTCCGGGTGGGCGCTGCCGGCGGGGACAGTCGGCAGAGCCGCTTGGCCGGGAGCAGGCTGCGGCACGATGCCGGCCTCGCGCATGGCTTCGGTGTACAGGTTCTGGATCGGGCGCATTGGGACAATGCTGGTGACCGCGTGCTTGTAAACGAGCTGGGTCGGCTTGCCGGGGCTGTCCAAAAGAATAGTAAACGAATCAAAGCCGCGTACGTTGCCCCGAAGCTGAACGCCGCCGAGGAGATAAATCATCACGCCGATGTTTTCTTTGCGGACTTGATTCAGGAACGTGTCTTGAAGATTCACCTGGGATTTGTTCATGCGTGTGCTACTCCTTTACTTTCTGCAAGAAGACCCGCGATTTGGTCTGCAAGCTGCTCCGGCGTTTGATTGTCTGAGTCCAGCCAGTGCACACGCGGGTCGCCCCGAAACCAAATCATTTGGCGCTTGGCGAACCGCCGCGTGTCCTGTTTCAGCGTCTCAACCGCCGTATCCCAGTTGCAGTCGCCGCGCAGGAACGCCGTCATGTGCCGGTAGCCAAGCGACTGCATCGGCTTGAGATCGGCTGCGTAGCCGGCGTCAAGAAGGCTTTGGACTTCGCCCAGCAGGCCGCCGCTTATCATGGCCTCGACGCGGTCGTTGATGCGGCGATATAGCTGCTCCCGGTCTGCAAAGCGCAGCCCAAACAAGCGCGGACTTTCAGCCGTTTGGCCGGCCCGGTTTTCCGTGTGCAGAGTGGTCAGCGTTCGGCCCGTTGCCGCGTAGACTTCCAGCGCCCGAATCTGACGCCCGATGTCGTTGACATGAAGGCGCATCGCAGTGTCCGGATCAATCCGTGCGACTTCCGAAAGCAGCGCGGCGTTGCCGTGCGCTTCGGCAAACTCACGCCACCGCTGCCGAAGCGCTTCATTGGGCGGTGCGGCAGGAATGTCAAGAAGCGTGGTCAGCGCCCGCACATACAGCCCGGTTCCGCCAACAACCAGGGGAATCCGCCCGCGCCGGGCGATGTCTCGGCAGGCCGCGTCACCTAGCTTCTGAAAGTCTGCCAGCGTCCACTCTTGGTCCGGGTCAGCGACATCCACGGCATGAAAAACGGCCCGGCACTGCTCGTCGGCAGTCGGCTTCGCCGTGCCGATGTCCATGCGGCGATATACCTGCATGGAGTCGGCGGAAACGATTTCCGCGCCCAGACGCGCAGCCAGTAAAATGCTGACTGTCGTCTTCCCTGACGCCGTCGGCCCGACCAGCGCCCATCTGTCTTTGAGGCCACCCGGCGCGATTTTAAGCACGGTATCAGTATAGCATATTAAGCGGCCTTCGCAAGCGCGGCATCAATTTCCGCGCTGTCCGGCTCGGTCAGCATGATGTCGCCGATCCAGAGCGTCGGCGTGACGGCCCGCCCCGTCCATGCAACGACTTGTTTGCAGGCGTCGGCGTCGGCCTCGATGTCAATCTCGTCCCACGTCAGGCCGCGCTCCCGCAAATAATAGGACGCACGCGCCACATCCGGGCAGCCGGGCCGCGCATACATGGTAATTTTTGGCTGATTCACTTGCAATACCTTTCAAGTCTCCGCGCGATGACTTCCGCGCCGTTAGTCCTAAACGCATGGGGGTTCGGCTTCGCGGAAAGCGCGGCTTGGAGCGCCTCCTGCCAGTCCCCGGCATGAAACGCCTGCTCCGCGATTTCAATCTCGCCACCCCACTGGTTCATACCCAAAACCAGCGCTTCATGCTCGGCAAAGCCGTGGCGCGGCAGGTAAACCAGCGGCACGGAATTGGCAATGCACTCCGTCACCGTTCCGTAGCCGGCTTTGGAAACGACGGCGTTCACAGACGCCGCGACATCGGCATAGGGCCAAACGCTTGGGTCAAACGCGCGGACATTTGACACCGCCGGCTGCGGCAGAGGCCGGTCCAGCAAAAACACCCAGTCCCCAAAACGCTCCAGCGCGGCCCAGTCAATGTCCAGCCCCCATCCGCCCAAGTACAGCAGGGCCAGATGCCTGCCGGGCGCAATGCCCAGCGCCTGCATTAGCGCGTCCCGAATGGGCCGCCCCCGACGGGCGACCAGCGGAACGCGCTCGGCATTCGGGAACACGCGCGGCGTCGCAAGCAGGCTCAGGGGTGTAATTAACCCCACAGTGGCCGACGCATACTCCGCCGCCATCTGCGCCAGCAGCGCGGCATCTTCGGCGGTTTCGGCGTACTCGGAATAAATGTCGTGCCAGGTGAAGTTCCCGACAGCCGCCCCAGGCAGTCCGGCCTCTCGTGCCGCCAGCAGCGGGAACGACGAGATATCGGACACCACGCACTTGACGCCGCGCTCCTTCAGGAACGCGATTTCTTCCGGCAAATGCTCATAGTTACGCCGGGCGATTTCGCCGTAGCGGGTCAGGGTTTCGCGCCGCAAGACGGAAACGCTGTCGCTTTGCAGGCAGCCGCAGTCGTATTCGGCGGCAAGGTATTCAAAAGGCCGTCCCGCAAGCTCCTCACGAAACAAGCGCTCCGGGGCCGTTGTCTTGATGAGAAGCGGCAGCTCAGGCGGCAAGGCTTTGAGTATCTGCGTCGTGCGGATCGCATGGCCGAACCCGTGGCCGGTGACATAGTAGCAAAGCATAGATAAGGCCATCGCAAGCGTTTACATCTGCACCGAACTAACTTGTTTCCCTATTATTGGGGGCCGGGGGGCATTCTACTCGGTCTTCCGGTGGATCAATGTCGCCGTGGCCTGGTCTAGCGGCTTGATGACCAGCGTGTCAATGTTGACGTGGGCGGGCCGGGTCACGACCCAGACAATTGCGTCGGCGATGTCGTCGGCCACAAGCGGCGTCATGCCTTGATAGGGCTTTTTTGCCCGCTCGGCATCGCCGCCAAAGCGCACCAAACTGAAATCGGTCTCGACTAATCCCGGCGCGACTTCGGTAATGCGAATGGGCTTGCCGAGAAGCTCTAGGCGCAGCGTTTCCGTGAGCGCTTTGACCGCGTGCTTGGCGGCGGTATAGCCTGCGCCGCCGGGGTACACTTCAATGCCGGCGACGCTGCCGATGTTGACGATATGCCCCGCCCCCGACGCTTCCAGTTTCGGCAGCAGGCCGCGCACCATCCGCATGGTGCCTAGGACGTTCGTGTCGTACATGGTTTCCCACTTCTCGTCAATCGCGTCTGCAATTGGCTCCGCGCCCTGCGCCCCGCCCGCGTTGTTGATTAAGACATTAACTACCGGAACCTGCTCGCAGAACGCCTGAACGCTCTGGGCATCCATCACGTCCAGCATCAGCGCCTTTGCGCCAAGCGGCTCCGCCACGGCCTGAAGCCGTTCCATCCGCCGCGCTCCCAAAATCAGGTCATAGCCTGCCGCCGCGAGATGCTTTGCCGCCGCCGCCCCGATGCCGCTGCTGGCCCCGGTCACGACGGCAATAGGTTTGTTAGACATAACTTCTACTTTCATCTATTTTGTTCGTCTACTTCTTGCCGACCCGCTCACGCAGGCCAAAGACAATGCTGCGCTTGCCGAACGCCGGCTTGACAATGTCCTTCTTGAGTAGCTGTGTCAGTGCTGTGTCAAGTGCGTCTTTCTCTAATCCGGTGACGGCTGCCAGGCGGTCCAGGGAGCGCCACTGGTAATCTGAACCCGAAAGCGCCTGCACAATTTTTTGCTGCTGCCATGTCTCAGCGGATGCGCCCGCAACCAGCGGCTGTGTTTCAATCATTAATCGCCTCTTCTTTATTCATCCACTGAGTCATTGGCCTGATGCTCCAGCGGCGCGTCAATCTTAATTAGCAACTCTTGAGCGAGTTCCGAGCTATGTTCCGCAGCCACATCGCGCAGCTTGTCCAAATCAAACTCCGCTTCTACGCCCTTGTATTTCACTTTCGCCAGCCGCTCAATTAGTTCTTCCAGGCTCTTAAAGAACGCCGGTATCTGCCGGGTAAGCGCCTGGCGAAACAGAAGCGACAAATATAAAACGACCAAAGGCCAGCTTGTTAGTACGCCGATTGTCTTCAGCATTTCGTCCCAAAGCTTGTACCCGCCTTCCATGGCATTGCCTCCTGTTGACGTTAGATAGGGACAGCCCGTGCGCCCTGCGCGGCGCGGCAGGCATAGACCAAAGCAGTGTTTCCGGTGCGTTCTTTGTAGCTTGCCGCAAGCGCTGGGCAGAACTCAGGAACGGCGTCGGCGTAAACCAAGTTGATCGTGCAGCCGCCCCAGCCGCCGCCGGTCATCTTCGCGCCGATGCAGCCGGGAATTTGGGACGCCAACGTAACCAGCAGGTCAATTTCGGGCGCCGTGTTTTGGAACAAGTCGCGGCAAGACGCCTGGCCTTCCGCCAGCAGGCGGCCCATCGCCGCCGTGTCGCCGGCTTTGGCGGCGTCACGCATTGCCAGCACCCGCGCGTCTTCCATTAAAATATGTTCCGCCCGCTTGCGCTGGTTTTCGGGCAGGCCGGCTTTGCCCGCCTCAAACTCTTCCCAAGTGACTTCGCGCAAAAACTGCTTGCCGAAATAGGCCGCCGCCGCCATGCACTCGGCCCGGCGCGTCCCATAATCGCCGCCCGCGTGGGCGTGCTTGACATTGGAGTCGCAGATGACCAGCGCGATGTCGTCCCGCCCCATCTTGACCGCGCTATGCTCCAAGTTCAGGCAGTCCAGGAACATAAGGCCGTCTTCAACGCCGAACACCGAGGCAAACTGGTCCAGAATGCCGCACGGCACGCCGACAAACTCGTTTTCCGCTTTCTGGCAGAGCTGAGCGGTCTCCATCGGATCAAGCTCAAACGGAAACAACTGCTTCAAAAAGAACGCCGCCGCCACTTCCAGCGCCGCCGACGACGACAACCCTGCGCCGCCCGGCACATCGCTGTGGATCACCGCCTGAAACCCGCCGATTTGCACCCCTCGTTGCTGCAACTGGTCCACAACGCCGACAACGTAGCTTGCCCAGGAATTGTGCGGGTCGCGCTGTAAATTATTGGCCGAAAAGACCGCTTCGCGCCGGAAATCGGCGGCATAAATTTTGATCGCGTCGTCCCCTGTCGCCGCTCCGACCATCGCCGTCATTTTGTCTAGGGCGGCGGGCAGCACAAAGCCGCCGTTGTAGTCGGTATGGTTGCCCATAATCTCGACCCGCCCCGGCGCCAGCGCCGCCGTGGTCGGTGCGCTCCCATACTGCCGCGTGTACGCCGCGACCGCGTTGTCAATCAATGTCATTGTTTGCTTGTCTTTCAGCTTTATCAGCACGCTATGCGGCCAGCACATCATCTAAGATCACGAGCGGCAAGCCAGGAACACGGCGAAACCCTATGTCGTTTGTGAGGAACATGCTGCATCCGGCAACAAGAGCCGTTGCCGCGTGAAGCGCGTCCGGCGTCCGCAACCCAGTGATGGCAGCCCAAAGCCGGGCCGCCTCCCGCAGAACATCCTGCGAGAGCGGCAGCAGCTTTACCTCTGGAGTGAACAGCAAAAGCCGCTCGTAAGCAGCTTGCAGCACTATATCTTGCCGGCGGATGGGATGCACGAGAGCCTCTAAGAGCGTCAGCTCACTTGTGATAGTTCCGAGGCTTTGTGCCTGCGCCGCTTCCCAAAGTGGACGCAGCAGCGGCGCGTAAGCCGGGTGCGGCTCCACCGTATAAATAAATGCCGGCGTCTCAGCATATACCGTGCCGCCTTGCGGCAGGTTCAGCGGTTCCATGAATTGCGGTCCTCTTGTAAATCTCTCTCGATTTCCTCCCAGGTTGGCGCAGAGCGCGGACCGGGCGGCAGCGAGTCTAAGAACTCAAGAAGCGACATTCGCGTGGTCGCAGTCAAAGCCGCAGGGGCAGCTTCCGGCATAACGACGAACACTTCTACGGATTTTTCCTCGGCTAATTCCGGTGCGACGATTTCAACCCGGTGTCCCGGCAGAACATGGGTCGTGACTTTCAGTGCAGTTTGCATAGCAGTTTCCTTTTGCCCATTATACCGCGCCTTCTTCCTTCAAGAGCCGCTGGTAAATGCCGTTCTCGCGCCGCATCAGCTTCCCGTCTACCATCTCGCGCCGCAAAGTGGCATAATCTTCGTGATAATCCAGCAGCTTGAAGTTGACTTCCTGCTCAGTGTATGTCCGCCCAAAATCAAACTGCTGCGCGAGATAACGCACGACAATTTCCTTCTTTTTGCGCTGCGCCGGGATCGTCTTCAGCCGGCCGTTGACGAAGAAATCCCCCAGCACCTTCGCTTCTTCCGCCGTCCACTCGCCGCTTAAACCTACGGGTTTCGCGTCCTGCTTCAGCGCCGCCAGTGCTGCAAACAGTGACTTGGGCTGGTACTGCCACCGAAAGCCATCGTCTGCAAATGTTTCCGACAGCAGCCCCACTTCTTTCAGACTGCCAATCTGCCGCATCGCCTCAGCTTCCGACAACCCCGCCGCCCGAGCCAGCGTATGCAGCGGCAGCGGCTCATCGCAAATCATCGCCAGCAGCTTGATTTTAGATGGGTCGGCAAAGACGCTCAATAAACTATGTAGATCGTCTGTCATGCTTTTGGACGCGGAAACCAGTCCGAAGGAAGTTGACGACTGCCATACATATTATAAGAAGCATAGCAACTTTGTAGCCACGAGAATGTGTAATTACCATGACAGCAAAACTGGCACTGAATAAAGCAACCATCAGTAAAGCTCCACCGACCCTACGAAAAGTCTCGCGTGACTCGCTTCGGCGATTTTGGTACAGTTTGATAGTTCCAAGCAAGCAGATTTCAACCAGCGCCAAAATTGGAACATAAAGTAACCCATACAAGCTGCTCATTGAGTTCTCCTCCTGGGATGGAACTACCTAAGCTAGGCGTTAACGCCTTTTATCTCGCTCATACTGCATCGAACTCGGCGTTGATGGCGGCGTAGTCTTCGGGGGTGCCGACGTCGCGCCATTTGCCTTGCAGTTCAATACCTTTGGTAGGGTAGCCGGCGTTGATCATCGCCGTGATGGCGTCGGGCAGCTCGTATTCGCCGCGTGCGGAGGGGACGATTTTGGACGTGTACTCGAAGATGAGCGGGTCAAAGATGAACAAGCCGGCGTTGTTCCAGTGGGTCGTCGCGGTGCCTTTGGCGGGCTTTTCTTGAATGCGCTGGATGATGTGGTTCTCGTCCAAATAAACGGCGGCCCCGGCCCAGGGGTCTTCCACCCAGTTCAGGCCGACGTAGGCTTTGATTTCGGACGTTCCCGACGCGGCGTACTCGCCCGCGAAGCGGCCATAGTTGACGGGGTCCAACATGATGTCGCCGTAAGTCATCAAGAACGGGGCATCGGACAAAGCGGAGGCGGCGGTGTTGACGGCGTCGCCCACCCCGCGCGGGACGGGCTGTGGGACGTACTCAATCTTCCATCCCCATTTGCTGCCGTCGCCCAAGTAATCCTGCAAAATCTCGGCTTTGTAGCCGGTAATCAGTACAAACTCACGCACCGGCGCATGGTCGGCAATCGCGGTCATAATGCGCTCAATCATCGGGATGCCGCCGACAGGGATCATCGGCTTGGGCTGGTTCGCAGTCAGAGGTCCGAGGCGGGTGCCGCGACCGGCGGCGAGAAGCAAAGCTTTCATCAGTTACTCCATTCTGGAATTACAGAATTACATACGGGCGTATTTGAGGGCGTCGGCGCAGGAACACGCGCGG
This sequence comes from uncultured Armatimonadales bacterium, assembly GCA_964246575.1. Lineage (GTDB taxonomy): Bacteria > Armatimonadota > Armatimonadia > Armatimonadales > Capsulimonadaceae > JANXMY01. The sequence continues at coordinate 6,000 of CAXTRL010000042.1, read as the reverse complement.
TCGGCGGGCATTTCGGCGAGCATTGTCTTTAAAACGCGCTTGACATTTGCCGTGTTCTGCTTCAAGACGGCCAGAACGTCATGCGCCTGCACTGCTGCCGTGTCCGACACCAGGCCAGCGTCGTAGTCGGTGACAAGCGAGAGAGTCACATAGCACAGCTCCAGCTCCCGCGCCAGAATGACTTCGGGGTACTGGGTCATGGAAACAATGTCCCAGCCCGTCTGCGTAAACCACCGGCTTTCGGCCTTGCTGGAAAAGCGCGGCCCTTGAATGACAACCACGGCTCCAGCTTCATGCACCGGCACGGCGTTCTGCCGGGCCGCCTCAATCGCCAGTTGGCGCATCTGCGGGCAGTACGGGTCTGCCGACGACACATGGACCACTTCAGGTCCGTCAAAGAATGTGTCGGCGCGGCTGCTCGTGCGGTCTACAAACTGATTGTTAATCACAAAGTCGCCCGGCGCGATGTGCGCTTGCAGCGAACCGACCGCGCTGGGCGCAAGCACCCGCCTGACGCCGAGGCTTTGGAACGCCCACAGGTTCGCCCGGTACGGAACGCGGTGCGGCGGCAGTGTGTGCCCTTTGCCGTGCCGAGGCAGGAACGCAACTTTACGCCCTGCGACAGTCATCAGCGCGATTTTGTCACTTGGCGGACCGAAAGGCGTGTCCACCGTGATTTCTTCAACATCGCCTTCGGCAAAGTCGTAAAATCCACTGCCGCCGAAGATGCCGATTTCCGCTGTGTGTGTCATAGTGCTTTGAGCGCCGCTTCCGCCGCCGCCTGCTGGGCTTCTTTTTTTGTCTTGCCGCTGCCGGTCCCCGCCACTTCGCCGTCTAAAAGTACGTCCAGCGTAAACGTCCGATCATGCGGCCTGCCGCGCTCGGCTGTCACGACGTAGACAGGCGACGGCAAATGCGCGGCCTGCCGCAATTCCTGCAAAACAGTCTTCGGGTCGCGCCAGTCCTTCTCGGCATTGACGACAGCAATTTCGGGGGCAAGTGATTCCAAGATAAACCCGCGGGCAGCCTCATAGCCGCTTTCGCGGTAGATGACGGCCACCAGCGCCTCAAACGCATCCGCGATAATAGAAGCCCTGTTGCGCCCACCCATCTGCTCCTCAGTGCGTCCGAGGCGCATCTGTGAGGTCAAATCCAAGCGCCGGGCGGCAGCGGCCAGCGCGTCTTTGCAAACAATCAGCGCTTTGGCTTTGGCAAGCTCGCCTTCGCCGCGCTGCGGGAACTGCTGGTAGAGATATTCGACGACAACCAGGCCGAGGACGGAGTCGCCGAGAAACTCCAAGCGCTCGTTGCTGTCCAGCGTGTGGTCAGGAACCAGCGATTTGTGCGTGAGCGCTTGTTTCAGCGCAGATTGGTCTCGAATGGGCAGGATGTCGGTCATAGAATAAGAATCGGCAGATGCAAAATCGGTAGATGCCGGGGTTGTAAAAAACCCCGGCAAGGAAACGTCCTTCGGACGAAGAAGAGGATAGAAAGTTTGGGATTTTCCTTGTCCGAAGGACACCCTCCTGCCGGGGTTTTCCACAACCCCGGTTCTTACTCCAGCGCCGCAACCGCGTCAGCGATCCGAGCAACACCCTTTTGAATGTTCGCCAGGGAAGCTGCATACGACAATCGGATGTTCGCGTCCGCGCCGAAGCCGGAACCGGGGATGACGGCGACTTCGTACTTTTCCAGCAGGTAAGCGGCGAAGTCGTCCGAGCCGCCGATGGTGCGGGGCGCGTCGCCGTCCGGCATCCAGCTACGGCCATACAGCGCCGAGACGTTCGGGAACACATAGAATGCACCGCCGGGCGTCGCGCACTCCATGCCGGGAATGGCGTTCAAGGCAGGCACAATCCAGTCACGCCGCTCCCCGAACGCCTGCCGCATGGTTTCGACCGAGTCCTGGGGGCCGTTCAAGGCTTCCACGCCGGCAGCCTGCGCGATAGAAGTCGGGTTGGACGTGCTTTGGTCCTGAATCTTCGACATGGCTGCAACGATGTCCAAATCCGCCGCTGCGTAGCCTAAGCGCCAGCCGGTCATGGAGTGAGCCTTCGAGAAGCCGTTAATCGTAATGGTCAGCTTTTTGATGTCGTCGCTGAACGACGCCGGGGACACGAACTCGCTGCCCGCGTACAAAATCTTCTCGTAGATCTCATCGGACATCAAGTAAACGCCGCGCCCCGTGCAAAGCTCGGCGATCTCTCGCAGCGCGGCGGGCGTGTAGACCGCGCCGGTCGGGTTTGACGGCGAGTTGACAATCACCATCTTAGTTTGCGGGGTCAGCACGGCCTCAATCTGCGCCGCCGTGGACAAAAAGCCGGTGCTTTCGTCGGCAGTGACAACGACGGGGATGCCGCCTGCCAGCTTCACCTGCTCCGGGTAGGACACCCAGTACGGCGCGGGAATGACCACTTCGTCGCCCGGATCAAGCAGCGCCTGCATCAAATTGTAGATAGAATGCTTCGCCCCGCACGAGACAATGATCTCGTTGCGCGAGTAGGTCAGGGCGTTGTCGCGCTTCAGCTTTGCCGCAATGGCGTCTTTGAGTGCGACCGTGCCGCTGGACGGCGTGTACTTGGTGTCGCCTTTGGCAAGTGCGGCAACGGCGGCGTCCTTGACATTCTGCGGCGTGTCAAAGTCCGGCTCGCCCGCGCCGAAGGAGATCACGTCCCGGCCCTGCGCTTTCAGGGTATTGGCTTTCGCCGTAATGGCAAGTGTCGGCGACGGCGCGGCGTTCAAGGCTCGCTGGGACAGCATTCGTTGCTGGGGCGGCGTGGTCATAGGCGTATCCTCACAAGGGCGTTAGGCCAGCATTTGGCCGTGCGGTATTGTAGCCGAAGGGAAGAAAAGAAGTCAAGGAACCTACTCTGTAACCAAGTTACGGGGTGGGTTCCTGCATCGCCGCCCATGCTCGCGTGAACGCCTTGTATTCCGGCTCCTGGTACATTGCAAACACGACCCGCTCCAGCGTCGTTTCCGGGTGCGCCTTCAAATACTCCGTCGCCGCCCCCAGCGCAACCGCCGCCGCCTGGTCCAGTGGATAGCCGTAAATGCCCGTAGACACCGAGCAGAACGCGATGCTTTTCAGCCCCTTTTCTTCGGCCCTCTCCAAACACGACCGATACGACGACGCCAGCTTCGCCGCTTCATTCGCCCCGCCGCCCTTCCAGACCGGCCCCGGCGTGTGAATAATCCAGGGCTGCTTCAAGTTGAAGCCCTTCGTCATCACCGCCGACCCCGTCTTGGTCCCATTCGGCGCGACCCGTTCCAGTTCCCGCAGCAGTTCCCGCCCCGCCGCCCGGTGAATGACCCCGTCAATCCCGCCCCCACCCCGCAGCGCCGTATTCGCCGCGTTGACAACCGCGTCAACGTCTTGGTCAACCACACTTCCCCGCACGATTCCGATTGTTGTTTTATTCATCGCTTACCAGATATTCTACAGCATCTTCGTTGTCTGCGTTCATTGCCTTATCAGTTGTTGCGTTGCCTAAAACCACATTCGGGTTTAGATTTTTCACACGGTGGCGAAAAGCCTTATGAAAGGCGACCGCATATTTGTGCATCCACTCTTTTACCTGTTGCCGGTTGCCGTCTGTTCTGGGATCAATGTTCGCCTCAAGCACAATCCGAGATGATTTGTGTCCAGGCATTTCACGCCATTCCAGATTTGCCCCAATTTCTTCCTCAATTTTCTTTTGTTGCGCTAGTAACTGATTATAAGCATCCTTTTTCCATGACACATCCATAGCGACTGCACAACCAATACGCTGGTTTCTTGAAACAATTCTCAATTCAATCCAAAACCCAGCCCTGCCAAGCGCAATGTTAGACCAATGGTCATCACTCGGCGATTGTACGGAGAAAGGTACATTTTGATCAGAGATGTAATCTAAAATATCCTGCCATGTTTCTTGACGCCATTTTTGAGTTTGTGTTGTTTGTTGGCTATCGTTTGTACGATGGATTTTGACTTGCAGGTTGGGGCGACTAACAACGTCAAGTTGCGGAGCGACAGCAGAATTATCAATTCGATAGGCTTTTAGCTGTGCCAGGTAAAAAGACACGTTGGGTGGCGTATTGTCGTTGAGCCAGTCGATGACTTTCCGGTGGTCATTGGAAATATGTTGGGAAATCCATATACCCGTCATCGCAGAGTGCATGGCAGCATAAGTCAGCAGCTTTCCGAGATGATCATGGTCTGTTTTGCCAAATTGGTTCTCTATGACAATGATATGGTTTTCGTCACCAAGAGCATGTCCAACAATGTCCGCAGGGAAGTCACCGGGACGGCTTTCACGCTTGGCATCTTCTACTTCAATGCCAATGTCTTCTGCAATAAGTGCAAGTCCCATTTCGCTCGCCAACCAATCGCTAAAATGAGGTTCAGTGTCCCATATCTGTCTTAGGTCTGTAACCTGTGTCCGCTTACCAATGTTCATACAGTTCCCACAATCAGCCGGGCAAGCGCGGCTTCGTTCCAGCCGTAGCCGATGTCGTCATAGGTGATGCCGCGATGGGTGCGCTGGCCGGTGCGGACGGCGGCGGCGCCGAGTTTCTCGTAGAAGGCGCGGGCGGGGTTCCGCACATGAGTCCACAAAAACAGAGTGGCATGGCCGTTTTCACGCAAACGCCGGGCGGCGGTTGTCAATAGGCGTCTGCCTAAGCCCAAGCCTTGAACAGATTGGAGCAGGTAAATGGTTTGGATTTCAGCGTGGTAGTCGGGGTCGCCGATGCGCTCTTTGCCGCCGTGGACGAAGCCGATAATCTCGCCAGCTTCGGTTTCCGCGACAAACGTGCAGTCACCGGGGCTAGGGGCGGAAAGGCGCTCCTGCCAGGTTTGTTCGCGCTCGGCAATGGAAAGGTCGTCCAAATGTTCCTGCGGCATGATGCCGGGGTAGGTGGTGCGCCAGCTTTCCACATGCGCCCGCGCAATCCCGGCAGCGTCGCCGGGGGCGGCTTCTCGAATGGTGATAGGCATGGGACAGTTTACCCGATGGGAGGCCCCTACCCCCAGCCCCTCCCCCGTCGGAACGAGAGAGAGGAGTAAGATATATTTTTTCTGGCTCCCCTCTCCCGTCGCGGGGGAGGGGCTGGGGGCGGGGGCCTCCTACACCTTCCCCACCAGCACCGCGCCTTCGTTGTCGCAGGAAAACAAGAGAGGCTTGTCGTCTTTGACGGTCTCTAAATGCACCGGGCGGGACCACAGCTTTTGGATGTTTCGCAAAACGCGCTCGGTGTACTCAGGGTCGAGGGCTTTGCCGTCAAAAGCGTGCTTCAGGTACAGCTCGCCCCGGCGCTTGTAGTCGCCGTCTTCCACAGTCAAGATCGGCTGGCCGAAATTGGTCATGGAGTCGACGATGCTGTCCCGGACTTTGCGCCAGTCGGTGTCCTGGACCACCCACAGTTCCTCGCCGTCTACTTCTTGCAGCTTGTAAGTGTAGAGGTCCAGCTTCTTGACCAGCGGCTCGGTGAGATACTTCCGCAGGAACGTCACATCGTTGTCTTCTTCGCAGACTTGAAAGATTTTGGCCCGACCTTCCCCTGAAGGACGGGCGATGGTCCGGCCCATCCAGTCGGTTTCTTCTTCGTCGCCGACTTCAATCTTGCCGTCCCAGCGCCGCTCGATGTCTTTCAAGATTTGGAAGCCGACATAGTACGGATTGATCTGCATTTTGGAACCCGACGGCGACAGCACCGACGAGTGCAGGCGGCGGAATTCCCAGTGTTCTTCACTGGTCAGGTCTAAAGCCTCCAAAATCTTTTCATGCCAGTAGGACGCAAACCCTTCGTTCATGATCTTGGTCCGCATCTGCGGCAGGAAGTACAGCATTTCGTCGTGGATAATCTGCAAAATGTCCCGCTGCCAGTCGGTCAGCTTTGCGCCGTATTCAATCAAAAAGCGCAGCAGGTCTTTTTCAGGTTCCTCGGGAAACTTCTTGCCCGGCGGGCGGGGCCGGTCGGCGTAGCCTGAGACATTCCAGATGTCGTCGTAATCGG
>CAXTRL010000041.1:6753-15964 GCA_964246575.1 uncultured Armatimonadales bacterium | reverse complement strand
GCGATGACGTGGCCGCCATGCTCGCCCGCGCCGGGGCCGATGTCAATGATCCAGTCGGCGGCTTCCATCGTTTCCTCGTCATGCTCCACAACAATAATGGTGTTGCCCAGGCCGCGCAGGTGAAACAGCGTGTCAATCAGCTTGGTGTTGTCCCGCTGATGCAGGCCGATGGACGGCTCATCCAAGATGTACAGTACGCCAGTCAGTCCCGAACCAATTTGAGATGCTAATCGAATACGCTGGGCTTCCCCGCCAGCCAGCGTCTTCGCGCCCCGGTCTAAAGTCAAGTAGCCCAGCCCGACGTTTAAGAGAAAGCCCAAGCGGGTCTGGATTTCGCGGACAATCTGCCGCCCGATCATCTGCTGCCGGGATGTCAGATGCAGCGTCTCAAACCAGGCCGTGGATTTTTCAATGCTTAACGCGCATAAATCGCTGATGTTCAGGCCGCCGAGCAGCACCGAAAGCGCTTCCGGCTTCAAGCGCTTGCCGGAGCAGACCGGGCAGGGCTTCTCCGACTGGAACTGGCCCAGCCATTCTTTGATGCTTTCCGACTCAGTCTCGCTGAGCTTCTTTTGCAGCATACCGACAATGCCGGAATAGTCCGACGTGAACTGCCGGTTGCGGCCCCATTTATTGCGAAACGTCACCGTGACGTTGCCCGACACGCCGTACATCAATGCTTTGTACTGCTCGCCCGTCAGCGTCTCTACCGCCGCTTCCGGGTCAAACTTGAAGCGCTCGGCCACGCCCCGGAACAGTCCCAGCGCCCACTCGTTGGTGTTGCCCGAAGTGGCGGCCACATACGGCGCAATCGCGCCGCCTTCGACGCTCAGCGCTTTATCGGGGATAATCAAGTCGGGGTCAAACTCGGTCTTGATGCCTAAACCGTGACATTCGGGACACGCGCCGTAGGGCGAGTTGAACGAAAACAAGCGCGGCTCGATTTCCTCAAAGTTGAACGCCGAATCGGTTGCCGCAAAGCTCTCGGTGAACTCTAAAGCTTCGCCGCCCGCAACGTCCACGATCACCGATCCTTTGCCGTGCTTGACTGCCACTTCAAACGAGTCCGCCAGCCGCTTGGCGAGTGTGGAGGAGACTGCCCCCACCCCCAGCCCCTCCCCCGCAAGCGAGAGAGGGGAGTCAGATTTATTGTTCTGGTTCCCCTCTCCCGGTACGGGGGAGGGGTTAGGGGTGGGGGGCTTACTCTTAATCACCACGCGGTCCACCACAATCTCAATCGTGTGCATCTTGTAGCGGCCCAGCTCAGGAATAGCATCCGACGCGAAATCGTACACCGTGCCGTCAATCCGTGCGCGGGCGAAGCCTTCCGCTTTAATCTCGTCAATTTCTTTTTTGTACTCGCCCTTGCGCCCCCGCACGATGGGGGCCATGATCTGAATGCGCGTGCCTTCCGGCAGTTCTAATGTCCGGTCCACCATCTGCTCAATGGTTTGCTTTGTTAATGGCAATCCCGTGATGGGGTCATGGGGAATGCCGACGCGGGCGAACAACAGGCGCAGGTAGTCGTAGATCTCGGTGACGGTGCCGACTGTCGAGCGCGGGTTCCTTGACGTTGACTTCTGGTCAATCGAGACTGCCGGGGACAGCCCTTCAATATGATCCACGTCAGGCTTGTCCATCTGGCCCAAGAACTGCCGGGCATAGGCCGACAGGGACTCCACATACCGCCGCTGCCCTTCGGCGTAGATCGTATCAAACGCCAGCGACGACTTGCCCGACCCCGACAGGCCCGTAATCACGACTAATTTATCACGCGGAATATCCAGCGAAATGTCTTTAAGATTGTTCTGCCGTGCGCCCTGAATACGAATAAAATCTGCCATAAACTACCTGCCCCTGACAAGAGAAAACGGGCGCACATCAGTGGCCCGTCCCCGGAAAACATTTGTTCTATAAAGTGTACCCTAAGCACAATTATTTGGTCAAGCCGCAAGCACCTCCGCCACCGAAACCGCAAGCCCCGCAAACACCGCCGATTGCACTTGGTCGTCCTGCCCGTAGACCGCAATGCTCGACGCCCCACCCGGCGTCAGCGCCAGCACTTCCACCGTGGCCGCATCAGGCCGCACCACCCAGCACTCACTAACGCCAATCTCCATATAATCCGCCAGTTTGTCCCCCAAAATCCGCTGCGTCTCGCTGTCTGAGATGATTTCCACCACCAGTTCCGGCGCAGCCTCTAATGGCCCCTTCGCAGGCCGACCGCCGACCTGCGCCAGCCGGGCAAAACTAATGAACAGCACATCCGGCTGCCGCACCTGCATCTTCGGGAACCGCCGGATCAGCACATCAAACGGTGCAATGTTGACCTTGCCGACACCGCTGCTCCGGGCATATCCGCGCAGCAGCTCGCCTAAGTTCAGCGCAATCTCATTATGATCCCAAGTCGCTCCCGGCATATAAATCCTCACTCCATTGACAATGTCATACCGTCCCTCAACTTGCGGCTCCGCCATGTAAGCGTCATAAGTCAGCTCGCCCGTCCGCTCCGGCGCGGGCGCTTCCGTAGTCATCGCCATCGGGTTTCCTCCTGCACAACATCACTAAAACATCTGCTGCCAGCAGTATACCTTAATCGCATACTGCAAAAGAAAAGCCCCGGAAGCATTTGCTTCCGGGGCGGGACGTTCAGCCAGACCGGCGGCGTCCGCCGATTTTGACCAAGAACCGCCACACCTTTTTGCCGGGTGGTGGCGGGAGGCGTCTGCCGTTACGGGTGGTGATGTACCGGCTATACACCACTCGGTAGCCATCTGGGACTTTTTCGTCCATAGATGTTTCTCCACCAGCTACGCGGGTCAAGTAGGACGCGCTGGGGGTAGATTTATTCGCTCACCTATGCTACAATTAGATGTCTAGGCTAATCGTTTGTGACCCTGTTGCGAACGTGGTCGCGATCAATTGATCGCAAACTGAGGGCGGTAAGTTTAGCTTACCGTCTTTTTTCTCTTGTAAATTGCTGCTTATTCGTCAGCATCATCTTCCTCAAAATCGTCACCTTCGTCAAGTTCTTCATCTGCTTCATCAAACAGGCTTACAGGTTGGGTCTGTACGTCGGTCTTAGCGACAGAGTGTTTCGGCTGCATGGTCTGGGTCTCAGAGGGGTAACCACTCTGCACCCATTCCAAATAGCCTTTCAGTTTCTCGATAGCTTCAGTGGTGACTTCTCCCTTGAGAACAATCTCGGCTGTGCATTTAGACGACAGACGCACCTGATGGCGATCTGTTCCAGGCATATCCACAAAAGTATTAGCTGTGGTTGCTGGTGTGGTGAGCGGCGCTGTGGTAGATGCAGATGGCGTCTGACCTAAATCAGTTGCTTGCTTGACATCGGCATTTGGCTGTTGCGCCGCTTCAGGAGTCGGCACTGCCGGTATCTTAGCGAGAAAATCTAGCGTCTCTTTGTACACCTTTATCAGCAGGTTCGCACCATCGGATTGATAACCACTCTGAATAAGGAAATGACGGATCGCGCCATCGCTGGGCAGTGTAGCCCCGTATTTTTCTGCAAGTTGTTTGTAAGCGGCGGGACGCAATGCCACCCGACGAATAGAAGCATTTCTCTCAGGGTCTTCCAAAGGAAGTTCGGCAATTGCCACAGTGTCATCGCTAACTTTGTAGCCGTCCTTGCCGTCAAAAGTAACAAGACCGTACTTGCGTAAAGTTGACAACACGCTTTTAGCTGTGCCGCTCAACGACTTGTAGCCGAGGGCTTCGACTGCAACTTGGGCCGGCATAGAGTGCTTGTACTCTTTCTCGTACATCTTTTTAGCTTTATCTATGGCTGAACCGACACCCAGTTGTGGATAGTTCGGACTACGATTTCCAGTTGCTGGCCGGCTCGCTTGAGGAGGCGCTGAGGCAACGCTTGTGGATGCATCTGGCATGACATTTTCCTTTCAGTACCGCGTGAGCAACTGCCAATTCAGTTGTCGAACCGAGTCTACCCGCTAGCAAAGACAATGTCAAGAGATGACAAAAAATTTTATCCATACAAGTTCTAATACAGCAGGTCATAATTTTCTTCTGTCGAAAAGAACTAGAAGGAACTACATGTTTAGAAAAATCTATCTGAAAAAAGGTGCAGTTCTTGTGTTATACCATGTAAAGTGCAAAAATCTATTCTGCATTCACAGAACAGGAAATAATATTGAAGTTAGAGATACCTGCTTAGGCGATTGGTAACCAACCAGTCCCAGACCTCTCAACGCACCTAAATTGTTCGTGAAACCAGAACTAGTTGGCGATTGACCAGCACGAAAAGCTAAGTCTAAACGTGATACAGCATGAGGATAGCAAGCCAAGAGTTCAGCCAGGATGCGCCCTTGTGGGCGTGGGAGGCGGGCGATCCACGCGGAATGCAAATCTTGAAGGGTATGAATTGGAGGCGCTGCCGCTGCCGCCGCTTTTCCTGCTTCTGTCAATGCCACGAAGCCGGGCATGGGATAATCAATCAGCCCTTGCGTTCGCAGACGCCCAAGATTGTTTGTGAAGCCGGAACTCGTTGGGGACTGGCCCGCCCACACTGCGACGTTGTTACGCGCGACCTGGGCGAGACCTAACGCAGCGAAGGAGGCTAACGCATCCAAGATACGCTGCTGAGGCGCTGTGACCGCATCGTTGTAAATAAGCGATGCTGAGGGTCGGGGCGTCCGCTCCCTCTCTGAAGATGACGTAAGTAGCTTCGACGGCGAGGCAGGAAGCTGAAGATGCTGTGGGTTAGCGTTCTGAGCCAGCACGGAGCGGATTTCACCGGCAACGGCAAGCAGGTCTTTCCCCATTGCGGTCATGTTTTCTGCGGCTTGCTCTAAACGCTCGGCCTCGCCGGGCCGCAGGATCGGGACTTCAACCCGCTCAATGATATGTTCGGTTGGGCGTTCTCGTAGCTGCTGACTGAGCGCATCTATTCGGCGGCGTAGCTGCTCCGGGTCATTTTCCGAGGCGGCGACAAGCGCCGTGGAAAAGCGTTCTTTGAGTGCAGACAGGTCAACCGACGCCAAAGTACGGGGTGCAGCGAGAGTTTGGCCGATTTTGGGCGTTGCCGACGAGTCGAACGTCTGCCGCTGCCGGATATGGACGCGCTTCAAGAGGCCAAGCCAGGCCGGACTCCAAAACCAGGCTTCGCCGACTTCCAGCGTTGCCAGCGATGCCATGACTGCCCGGCGCTCATCTTCCGTCCCCTGCGCCTGTATCCAGCCGTCAATCGCTTTCCGGTCGTTAGGGCTGGTCAGGCGAAGCGTAATCAAAAGCTCAATTTGCGTCAGAACATTTTTGCTGAGAACTGCGGGACGCTGCGTGATCAGCGTAACGCCGAGGCCACGGGCGCGTCCCCGGCGGACAATCCGGTCCATCGCCGCCAGCATCAAAGACTCGCCGCGCCCAGGAACCTGGGGCGCAACCGAGTCGGCTTCGTCTACCATAAGGTGCAGCGGTTCCCGGTTGATTTGGTACAGGCGATCCAGGAAAGGCGCAAGGAAACGGGCTGCTTCCTCTTGGGTCATCAGCGACAAGTCAAGAACGCAGGATAACCGCTCGTCAACGATCAGGTCCGCGACGGCACGGCCTGAGTTGGAATCAAGAGGAAGATCGCCATGACTGCCGCCGAGTATCAGGATTTGCAGGCCGCCGGCAGGTTCGCCTTCGGCGGAGGCCCGCAAGCCCCACCAAACGCCGATAGGGTCAATCGCAACGACATGGCCGCCTGCTTTGAGCAGTTCTTCCGTGATGACGCTGGCAGTATAAGTTTTGCCGACGCCTCGCTTCGCAATAATCGCCGCTGTTTCCGTAATTAAATCAAGCGGCAGTCGCAGATCAGTTGAAATATTGAGCGCTGTTTTCATGGCGTGTCTCTCGCTGTTTATGGTAGACAACCTCTTCTTGTCTATAATACCCGAAACATATGTTCTATTGCTAGGGAATATGAACAGATGGCAGACTCTACTGTTGAAGTGGTACAATAACCCTAAATTGCTGGATAGAGGCACGCAATGACTGTGACGCTGGAACTGGAAGCGGCCATGAAAGAAGAAGCGGCGCGGCAGGGAGTGACGCCGGAAGGGCTGTCTGATCAGGCGGCTATGCAGGCGCTCCTTGCCGGGCTGAAACATCAGCGCATTCCGCAGTCGCTGGACGAGATCAAGCCGCGCCGCCTGCCGCCGCCAGGCAAGACGGCGATGCAGATGGTCTATCAGCAGTTGCCGGCGGATGAGTCTGATGAAGAAGTTCGCAGCGTCCTGGAAGAACTGGGCTGAGATGGACATTCTGGACAGCAACATTCTGAGGCACTACGTTTGAAGAAGTCCGTTGGCGGAGGAAATTAATGCGCGTTATGCGCTGACGACGGACAGGGATTTTGACCATTTGGACGGGGTTTATTTAACACGCGATTGGGTTGACCCCGTCCTGTAATTGATGCTAAATAGTCGCGGTCTGAGGCGTCGGCAGGCCGAAATTACTGGCATACAGTGCCTGCACTTTTGCGACTTCTTCGGGGGTGAGGGCGGGTGTGTCGGGGGCGGCGCAGAGTTCTTCCAATTGCTTTTCGTCGTAGATGTTCGGCAGGGCGGTCGTGAGAAGCGGCTCGGACCAAAGCCATTGCAGGGCGGCTTGGCCCAAAGTGCGGCCTGTACCTTTGACGAGAAACTCTAGCTGCTCGATCTTCTTTAGCCCGTCTTCCAGCCATGCCTTGCGCTTTTCATTGGTGGACACGCGAAAATTGCGGTGGTCGCCGGGGGCAAACTCGGTGCCTACGGTGTAGGAGCCTTCCAGCAGGCCCGACGCGTGGGGGACGCGGCACATGACCCCACCGCCGGTCTCGCGGGCAGCGGCGAAGACGTCTTCCCCAAGCACTTGTTCCAGCAGATTGTAGATGATCTGCACGGAAGTCATTTGCCGGGTGCGGAAGGCCGCCGCGCCTTCTTCGGCTTGCCGGATGTCGAGGGCCGGACCAAGCGCCGCGCCGTAGTGGCGGATCTTGCCTTCAGCCTTCAGGTCGTCCAGAGCCGCGAACAAGTCGTCGCTCATCAGGGCGTCCACGCGCGGGTTGTGCATTTGGTACAGGTCAATACGGTCCGTGCCGAGACGCTTCAAGCTCTCCTCACAGGCGCGTTTGACAAACGCCGGGGACCAGTCGTGAGGCCGCTCGCGCTGGCCGGGCTGCTCGCCGGGGGCCGTGTACCAGTCGTAGCCGAACTTGGTGGCGATGGTCAGCGCGTCCCGGTGATTGCCTAGCGCTTCGGCAAGAATCGTCTCGCCGAGGCCGTCGCCGTAGACATCGGCGGTGTCGTAGAAAGTCACGCCCAGTTCATAGGCCCGGCGCAGCAGGCGCAGGCGGACGGCTTCGTCGGTGACGCCCCACATGCGGGTCGAAACGGTCCACACGCCGAACCCGACAACGGAGGCGCGTAAATCTGTGGTTCCAAAATTGCGGTACTGCATAAATTTTCTACTCTAAACTAAGCAAGTCGGCAACGCGGCAGGAAAAGCCAGGCAGAAGGCCGCCGGCGTCCAAAATACCCTTTGCGCCCAGTGTTTGTGTTTCGGTCGGCGACGTAAATACGACCACTTCTTGCCGCTCCGGGAAGACGTGCCACACCTGCACTGCGCCCGTATCAAAATACTCGCGCACTTTGCGGCTCATTTGGCCGGGACGCTCAGACAGCGAAATAATTTCCACGCAGAGGTCAGGAGCCAGATCGGCGAACGTATCCGGTGCATGACCGCCAGGGAAACGCTCTTTGCGTGTGAATGAGACGTCGGGCGCACGAACATTGCCGTCCGTCATGCGGAAACCACCCTGCCCCAAAGTGACAATGCCATGCCCGCGCTTAAACGGTGCTAACAGCACAGCGAGGTTGAAAATGATCTCTTCGTGCTTGATATTTGTCGGCACTTCCGTGAGCCTCCCATCTTCCATTTCCCATTTGCGCCCGTCTTTGGGCAGGCGCATCAACTCCTCTTCCGTAATCGGCATTCCGGGGTAGGGCGCTACGTCTTGAAAGTCCGCTTCTGCAATTTCCGCTTCTCTCGCATCTATTAAGATAGGGGCCATTCGGGGTTTCTCCTGAGACTGCCGCTATTATACCCGGTCTCACGGGTGGGCGGGGTATACTGCGTTATTCTACGAGAGAGGCCCCGGCAGCATTTTATGCAGATTGCTACTTATAATATCTGGAACTCCGATACCGACAAAACTGTCCGGCAGGAACTGCTTTGTCAGGCGCTTAACAAAGTCAATGCCGATGTCGTCGCTCTTCAAGAAGTCTCCGCAGTGGCTGAACAAGACTACACGCAGTACCCGCATTCCGCGTTTCGGCGGTACCCGGAGGATAGAAATGAAGGGCTTGGGTTTTTGAGCAAGCATCCTGTGCTTTCTGCGGAAGCAGGCTGGGAATTTTCGGCGGCGCTGCCTGGCTGCGGGCTGCGAGTTCAGCTTCAGATCAACACCATCCGTGTTGCGGTGACAAATGTTCATTTAAACTACAAAAGCGTCGCTGTTCGTGAAGCGCAAATACTCGCGGTCACGGACTGGATTACGGCACGGTCAGAGCCGGACGGCATGGAGATTCTATGCGGCGATTTCAATTCTTACCCGGAGTCAAGCGTATACCGATTTTTGAGGGGGCAGCAAACGCTGAATGGGCAGGAAAGTCCGGTGTGGCATGACCTCGCCGCGATCCATGCTTCCCGGCGCGGCGATATGCCTGCGCCGACGCTGGATTTTGGGACGAACCCGCGCTGGGCGAACAACCCGTCTTTGGAGCTTCCCGGTCGGTTTGACTGGATACTTGTGCAGGAGCGCTGGCCTGCGTCAATGCCGAGGCTCAAGAGTGTGGATCTGATAGGCCGTGATCCCATGCCGGGTTCCACGATTGTTCCAAGCGACCATTATGGGGTGCTTGCAGATTTGGAGATGACATGATTATCCTACTCAGCGGCTCGATTAACTCCGGCAAAACAACCGTGTCCAAGCGGCTTGTTCAGCTTCTGCCGCGCACGGCGCATGTGGAGGTAGACGACCTACGCCACTTCATTGATTGTGTGCCGCTTTTGGAGTCCATTCCGCTGAACCTGGCGAACACCGCCGCCGTCACCCGAAACTTTGTGAAGTTTGGCCTGAACGCAGTAATCAGTACGCCGCTGCGCCAAGAAGATTACGACTATTTGATGCGTGAGCTTCAGCCGCTCGGTG